>JAZGGS010000385.1:0-2948 GCA_036480595.1 Ignavibacteriaceae bacterium | reverse complement strand
ACGCTTGAAGTTAATGATGAAGAAAAATTGGTAATTAATTTATCAGGACTTGATTGTAATACTTTTGTTGAAAATGTTTTAGTTCTAAGCAGATGTATTAAACAAGGCAAAACTTCTTTTGATGATTTTAAGGCTGAACTAACTTTAATCCGTTACAGGGATGGCAAGATTGATCAATATCCTTCACGTTTACATTATTTTACCGATTGGATTTTTAACAATGAAGAGAAGATTATTGTAAAAAATATTACTGAAGAAATTGACGGCGAAAAGTTTGAAATGAATTTGAGTTTTATGTCTTCCCACCCTGAATATTACAAACATTTAAAAGCCACTCCCGGTTTCATTCCTTTAATAAAAAAACAGGAAGAAGAAATAAACAAAAGAGAACATTATTTCATCCCGCAAGAAAAAATTGCTGCGATTGAGCCGGAAATTAAAAGCGGCGATCTGCTTGCTTTTACAACAACAATTAAGGGGCTGGATGTAAATCATGTTGGAATTGCCGTAAAAATGAAGGATGATAGAATTCACGTATTGCATGCGCCAAATGTTGGTTACAAAGTACAAATAAGCAAATTACCTTTAGCCGAATATGTATATAAAATAGAAAAAGATTCCGGGGTGATTGTGGTTAGTGTTTTAGAACCAGCTGAATAAGAAGAATCTTTTTTATTTTATCAGTCCTCGTATCACTTCTAAATTTTCCAGGTCCTCAAGCTGTTCTTTCCCTTTTGGTGTTTCCAATATTTTCGGGATTTTATTCAATCGCTTATCATTCATAATATTTGTAAAACCTTCCAGCCCTATAAAACCTTTTCCTATATGGGCGTGCCGGTCAACCCTGCTGCCAAGTTCCTTTTTACTATCATTTATATGGAAACATTTTAATCTTTCCAGTCCAATTATTTCATCAAAATCATTTATAACTTTTTTATAATTTTTCTGATCCTTAATATTGTAACCTGCCGCAAAAATATGTGCAGTATCAATGCAAACACTCATCCGTTCTTTCTCTTCTATAAGATCAATAATGTCCCGTAAATGCTCGAACCTGTAGCCGATTGATGATCCCTGTCCCGCAGTAACTTCCAGCATACTGCTGACTTTATAACCTATTGTTTTTTCGTGTGCAATGTTTATCGATTCTGCAATAAGTTTTATTCCATCTTCTTCTCCTGCACCAAGATGAGCACCGGGATGAAAATTTAAATATGGAATTCCAAGCAGTTCGCATCTTTTAAGTTCATCCAAAAATGCTGCGTGCGATTTTTTTAATATATCTTCTTTAATAGCACAAAGATTAATTAAATAAGCATCATGCGAAACGACAAACTTAATATTCGATTTGTTAAGTTTTGTTTTGAAGAGTTCAATTTCCTTTTCTTCCAGTGGTTTCTGAAACCAGCGGTTATTGTTTTTTGTGAAGATCTGCATTGCAGTAAAACCAAGCTTCTCAGCTAAATCTACTGATTTAGAAACTCCTCCTGCAATTGAGGTATGTGCGCCTAGTAATTGATTCATATTAGTTTTAAAATATTTTCTTTGATCGTCTCTTGTTTAATTCCAAATGATTGGAGTTTGCCTGTATTTAACGAAACATCTTCTACTTTTGGTACTTTAGGAAGTTCATCTATAGTTATTTTTTGTAACAAAGATTTATTATAACCAGCTGCAGAGCAAAGAATTTCTCCCAGCTCGAAACGAGAAACTCTTTCAACTCCTCCTACGTTTATGGTTTCATTCATTAAATCCATTCGTGCAAGTTGAATAATTATTTTAGATGCTTCACTCAATTCAATTGGTGTTCTGTACTGATCAGTAAACAATTTAACAGGTTTGTTGTTTTTTAATTCATCGTTCATTTTATGAAAATGAGAACGTGAATGACTTAATCCAAAACCATAAAGTAAAGCAGTTCTTAAGATCAGATAATTTTCTAGAGTCTCTTTAATTTTCATTTCAGCCACCAACTTTGTTTCCGCATAAAGGGAAGCCGGAATCAGCTTTGCATCTTCAGTTAACATTGAGCCGCGGTAACCTGCATAAACCAGGTCTGTTGAAGTATAAATTAACTTTGCATTAAACTGCCTGCAAAGCTTTGCAATATTTTTTGTTGCGTTAACATTTGTCGCATATATCTCTTTTGAGCTTTGCCCGGGTCGGGGAACAGGATTGGTAATTGCAGCAGTATGAATAACAATATCAGGTTTAAATGAAGTAAAAAGCTCTTTTACTGAATCAAAGTTTTTAATGTTTGCATTTACAGTATTGAACTTATCACAGTTTCCAACATTACTGTTAAACATAGTAAGCAGTTCAAAAAACTTGGCTGCTTCAATATTTATATACTGTCCCAGTAATCCGCTTCCACCGGTTATTAATATTTTCTTCATAACTTTATTTGCCAATATACCTGATAAATGCCTTAAAGAATGATTGAACAATAAATATCTTTAGAGAAGATATTGCGTAAATTAAATAATTATCAGTTTCTTTGCATTTCCTGAACGGCTTTACTAAATTTATAAATTATCAAAGAGAAATTTATATGCGATCGGTAATTACACTACTCATAGTTTTTTTGCTATCAATAGCAATCTATTCACAACAGAATAAATATTTTGATGCTCCTTTCGGCGGCGGGATAGGTTATGTGCCCGGCTGGTATGTGCCAAATCTCAACCCGGTTAATTCTCAAATGAACAATATCGACATGCCCGAACTATCAACAAGCGGTTTTTATTCTTCGGGTATTGCCGGGTTTATCTATATTGGTTTTGTTAAGTACCTTAGAGTTGGAGGAATGGGTTTTAGCGGAACCACATCTTCCACGCAAAAAATCGGAAATGTAAACAGGGAAGTGTTGTATAAACTTGGAGGCGGCGGATTAACAATTGAGTACACAATACCAATTGTTAAAGATTTTGGAGTTTCTTTTGGTGCAG
>JAZGGS010000384.1:0-7591 GCA_036480595.1 Ignavibacteriaceae bacterium | reverse complement strand
AAGGTAAGTAAATCCGAATCTTCTTTATAATAAGCAATGTAAAAATTATCTGCCTTCATTAGTTTGCTTATTGAGGAATGGATAAACCTGAACAGCTCATTAATATTTTTTTCGGAATTAGCTCCCTCTAAAATTTCCAGCACAATTTGTTTAACTTTTTCATCTTTCATAGATGCGCTAACATCCTGGAGAATTCCTGTAATAGAGGTGGGCTGCCCGGATGAATCCAAATAAGCAAATGAATTATTTTCAATCCATTTTAATTTGCCGCTTTTTGTTTCGATAAGGTAAGTAGCAAAACATTCTTTAATCTTTTCAACCGATTTAGGATTAGACGGATAGCTATTGATGCTTTCCACAATGGTATCTTTGATAATGGTATTAAAACCAATTTTGTTTAACTCATCAATTGTGTAACCGGTAAGTTTTTCTATTGCGGGACTGACAAAAGTATATCTTTTCTTTATATTATCGTAATTGTAGAAAGCGTAAGCAGTTATAAATGTATCTGCACTTTTTACTTCTTCATCAAAAGGAAAAACTACTTTATATTTATCGGATTGAACTGGATTTGTCATTTCTTCTCTAAATAATTCACTCCTATTTATTATTTTATTACAATTATTGTGCCGATATGAAGCTAAAATTGCCACTATTATAGATATTCACTCGATTGTGTAGTTAGAAAAATGTGGAGAAAAAAACTTGACATTTTGTGCAGAGAAGCTTATCTTTATGTAGATTAAATCTGAATAATAATTAAAAAAAAAGGAAAGCTGATGAAAACGGCTTCGGAATTAAATTTTAGAGAAAAAGTTACCATAAGCGATATCGATTCTTCACACCCATCACATAAAAGAATATTAGAAATTGGATTTACTCCTGGGCAGGAAATTGAATTAGTAAACACATCTATTTTTAATGACCCCGTTGCCTTTTCTGTAAGAGGATCTTTAATTGCAATAAGAAAAAGTGAAGCTGATTGCATTAAAGTAAGATGAAAGAACCACATACTAAGGAGCTCCCCTTAATCACTTTAGTTGGCTCACCTAATTCAGGCAAAACCACTTTATTTAATTTGCTGAGTGGTAAAAATGTTAAAACAGTAAATTACCCGGGTTCAACGGTTGAATATTCTGCAAGCAGGTTACTCTCAAAGTTTGAGATCAACGCAAAAGTTGTGGATTCTCCCGGGATAATTAGTCTCCATCCCAATTCACCTGATGAAAAAGTTGCTATAAATTCTCTCTATTCTTATTCCGAACCTGGTACACCACATTTAATAATTAATACTGTTGATGCAAGCCAGCTTTCAAGACATCTGCTTCTTTCAAAGCAGCTAATTAAAGCAGGTTTACATGTAATTGTAGTTTTAACTATGACTGATGTTTTGAGCCGTAAAGGAATTTCAATATCGGAGCAAAAATTAAAAGATGAATTAAAGTGCGATGTAATTTCAATTAACGGAAGAACAGGCAACGGACTGGATAAACTTATCACTTCAATCTATTGTAATCTTAACATCCTTGAAAAATCAGTTAACAGGCATCATCCATTAATTGTACCCGATGTTGAAAAGGATGATGTGATCCAATCATTTAACGAAATTGAAAGGATTGTAAATAAAGTTTCTTTTGAAACTGATGCTGATGAAATACCTAACCTGTCAGAAGCCAATAAACAGCTAAATATAATTGGCGGAAAAATAGGTGGCAACGGAAATTCCCCTGATGAATTCACTTTAAAGATAGATAGAATTTTGCTTCACAAATTTTGGGGATTTGCTGCATTCATTTTAATTATGGGCTTAACATTCACCTCAATCTTCTGGCTGGCAACACCCTTAATGGATCTTATTGATAATGCATTTGGAAATCTTGGTGAAGCTGTTTCATCCGGGTTGGGCACAGGATGGTTCTCAAGTCTTATTGCTGATGGAATTATAAACGGAGCCGGGGCAGTATTAGTTTTTGTTCCGCAAATTATAATTCTCTTTCTTATTCTCGGCATTTTGGAAGATACCGGCTACCTGGCCCGCGGTGCTATGTTAATTGATAAACCGCTTTCTAAAATTGGATTGAACGGAAGATCGTTTGTTCCAATGGTATCCGGTTTTGCATGCGCTATTCCTGCCATGCTGGCTGCACGCACAATACCAAACCGAAAAGAAAGACTTCTTACAATTTTTATTATTCCTCTTATGAGCTGCAGTGCACGGCTTCCGGTTTATGCACTTTTAATTGCATACTTAATACCCAGGGATAACCCAATGCTTGGAGGGTTTATTCTTGCAGGAATATATATTTTCAGTATTTTAAGTTCAGTTATTATCGCAGGAGTAATAAATAAATTTAGGGAAAAGCTTATAAAAGCTGATGATAATTCTTCTTTCATACTGGAACTTCCAACTTATAAGATTCCAAAAATCAGCTCGGTAATTAAACATACATATCTTAGCTCAAGGGTATATCTGTTTAGGGCAGGACCTATAATCCTGTTGTTTTCTATTATTATTTGGTACGCAACTTTCTTCCCGGATATAGATCCGCAAATCGAATCACAGAACTTATCGCAGGAAGAAATTGTGAATCTACAGAACATTGTAAGGTTCGAAAATTCTTATGCCACCAAATTTGGTAAGTTCGTTCAACCGATTATGACTCCGTTGGGGATGGATTGGAGAGTTGGTGTTTCATTAATTTCTGCATTTGCTGCGCGCGAAGTGTTCGTCTCTTCTCTTGCATTAATCTTTAAAGTTACTGATGAGGAAGAAGGGAATTCAATATTGAATTCGATGGAAGAAGCAACGATAGGTGATACCGGGCAAAAGCTATTTACACCAGCAACAGTTACAGGATTAATAATATTTTTTGTCTTTGCGCTTCAGTGTCTTTCTACAGTTGCTGTTTCCAGAAAAGAAACCGGCGGCTGGAGAATTCCTGCTTTACAAGTGGTATTGTTCACTTTGATTGCTTACATGGCGGCTCTGGTAACCGTTAACGGTTTGCGTGCACTAGGTTTAGATTAATTTAATAGCAACAACAATATTTTGGTAATTTAAAAGTTATGTTGCGATTGTTCATCATCATAGATATTTTTATAATTAACAAACTTTATATTTGACAGTGAAGAATAAACAAGCTGCAGAAATATTCAGAAATTTTTTAAAGAGTGGAAAGAACCGGATAACTCCAGAAAGGTTTGAGGTGCTGGAAGCAGCCATTGATCATGAAGGACACTTTGGCGCCGATGATCTTTATATCCTGATGAAGAATGCGGATTCACGTGTATCGCGTGCAACGGTTTATAAAACACTTGAACTGCTGGCTCAATGCGATCTGATAAGCAAAAGGCATTTTGGCGAAAACCTTACAAGGTATGAAAGCAGTTTTAAACGCCAGACCCACGACCACCTTATATGTATTGATTGTGGAAGAATAGTTGAATTTTCAGATGTGCGAATTAAAAAACTACCTGGAAAAATAAGCGACGATCTGGGTTTTCAGCTGGAAAGTTATTCCTTCAATATATTTGGAAGATGCCGCGATCCCAAAAAATGTAAGCATTATAAATAAAGTTGTTAAAAATTAAAATTATTCTTTCATTATTTAATTATCTCTATCAGCTATGTCCAAACAAAAATATCCTTTAAGCTGGAAGAAAAATAATTTCTCAATTAAAATTTTCTGTTCCATTCCTAACATCGCAACAGGAATATTATTAAGAGCGGATGATGCATATATTATCATAGATCCCGGCGATGGGATTTTAAGAGATTTGAATACCGAGATAGGCACTCTAAAAATTCTTAAAGTTTCCGATATTTTTGTAACTCATGGTCATCATGATCACGTTGGTGGGGTATGGTCGTTGTTAACCTACCTGAGGGTGATGAACAAGCAAACCCCGCTTACTATTCACTACCCAAAAGGTTGTGTAGAAATTGAAAGCATCTTCAACGCATTTGAAAAGGTTTATGCGAAAACCACAACATATAAAATAGAGTTAAGACAAATAAACGAGATAAGAAGTTTTCGCCGGAAAAATATTACTATTAAGCCGTTCCCTGTTATTCATAAAGAATATTTACCTGATAGTGTAAAGACACGGCAGGTTCCTGCGCTTGGATATAAATTTACTTTTAACAAAAAGAAAATTTGTTACGGCGGCGATACGGCTTACTGCAAAGAGCTTGTTCAGCATGCTAAAAATTCCGATCTTGCAATTTTAGAAGCCGGACACGAAGACGAAACACCGGATGAAATGCACATGACACAAAAAGAAGCAATTTCTATTGGAAAAAGTGCAAAAGACTTTTTCCTTGTTCATGTACCGGAATAATAAAAATAACTGACAATAATTTTCCAACAATAAAAAACTTTCTTATGAAAAATCTTTTTTTACTTTTTGCAATTTCTATCTTCATTTTATTCACTTCCTGTTCCACTCCTACAAAAGAAGATAGTTACAAAATTGATGGAGAAACTCATTTAGAAAACATTACCATGATAACCGAGGATGGTGAGAATGCAGAAGCTTATCTTTCCTTCGACGAAAGTAGATTATCTTTCCAGGCTACATTTGGAGAACTGGTGTGCGACCAGATATTTACAATGAACATTGACGGAACAGATAAAAAAATGGTCTCAACCGGCAAGGGAAGAACTACCTGCGCATATTATTTACCGGGAGATGATAAAGTCATTTATTCATCAACTCACCTGGCAGATGAAAACTGCCCGCCAGAACCAGACAGGTCTAAAGGGTATGTTTGGAAATTATACGACTCCTTCGATATTTTTTCGGTGAATACAGATGGAACTGACCTTATTCGTTTAACAGACTCAGGTAATTACGATGCTGAAGCAACCGTTTCTCCAAATGGAGATAAAATTGTTTTTACTTCTATGCGAGATGGGGACCCGGAAATTTACGTAATGGATATTGACGGAACCAATCAAACAAGATTAACATTTGAAAAAGGTTACGATGGCGGACCATTCTTTTCTGCTGACGGTAGCAAAATTGTTTTCAGATCCAGCAGACCAAAAACAGAGGAAGAACTTGCAGATTATAATGAACTGGTAGAGCATGGGTATGTAAGACCATCTGTTTTAGAAATTTATGTTATGAATGCCGATGGCAGCGATATGAAACAAATTACAAGCCTAGGTAAAGCCAGTTTTGCTCCTTTCCTTCACCCTAATGGAGAAAAGATCATCTTTGCTTCAAACGTTAACAGCACAACCGGAAGAAATTTTGATATTTATACTATTAACATTGATGGAACCGGGCTGGAGCAAATTACGTTTAACGAAACTTTTGATGGCTTTCCTATTTTTTCACGAGATGGTAAAAAGCTGGTCTTCTGTTCAAACAGGTTTAATAAGAAGGAAGGTGATACAAACGTTTTTACTGCAGACTGGATTGACTGAGTTTTTAATTTATTATTTTTACATAATGTATAATCAAAATGAAAAAAGTAAATAGTTTACTTATAATATTTTTATCCTTCGGATTTGTTGCTCAGTTTTTTGCGCAAACTATAGACAGCCCGGAAATTACAGCTGCAGAAATTCAAGCACATATAAACTACCTTGCTTCAGATGAATTGAAAGGAAGAGATACAGGGACTGAACAATGTCTTGAAGCTGCCAGGTATATTGAAAATGAATTTAAAAAATATGGTTTACTACCATTTTTTGATGAAAGTTATATGCAGGAGTTTCCGTTTATCTCAGCTATTCAACTAACTGATAATAACGCACTAGCAATTACACTTCCTAATACAGAACTAAATCCTGTTTTGCACAAAGATTATATTACCGTACCGTTTTCAGGTAATGCAGATGTTGATGCTGAAATTGTTTTTGCCGGCTTTGGAATTTCTGCTCCAGAACTTGAATATGATGATTATGAAAATCTGGATGTTGAAGGTAAAGTTGTTGTTGTTTTAAGAAATCATCCCGACCAGGATAATCCTCATTCTGAATTCGATAAGTTTTCTCCTCTCAGAAAAAAATCATCTGTTGCAAGAGATAAAGGAGCAGTGGGTATAATCTTCGTTAATGGATATGAAGAATTTAAGCAGGGTGACGACCTTGTGGATTTTACATACGATAGGGGCGGTGCAGTTACAGGTTTTGCAATTGCTAATGTTAAAAGAGAGATAATTGAGGAGATATTTAATTCAAAGGGTATGAGTTTCAAAACACACAACGAAAATATTATTGCAGAAAAGAAACCTGCATCCTTCATCTTCGAAAATGCAAATGCAAAACTTTCAACAGGAGTGGAAGAGATTGAAACTATTAGCTGGAACGTTGCCGGCTTTATACCCGGTAACGGACTTAAATACGCGAATGAGTATGTTGTTCTCGGCGCTCATTTCGATCATCTTGGTATGGGTGGATCAAATTCACTTTACCAGGGTGATAATCCACAGGTACATAACGGTGCAGATGATAACGCCTCCGGTACAACAGGGCTGCTTGAACTTGCCGAGAAGTTTGCCTCTGTGCAGGATAAACTGAATAGAAGTATTTTATTTGTTGCATTTTCCGGTGAAGAATATGGATTACTAGGTTCCAGTTATTTTGTTAACAACATGCCAATTAATGCTGACCAGGTTGCTACGATGATAAACATGGATATGATTGGAAGATTAAATGATGAAAAATCCCTGATAGTTTACGGAACCGGTACTTCAACAGATTGGAAAGATGTTTTAAACGATATTAATGTTTATGATTTTTCATTAACATTCAATGATGATGGTTACGGTCCGAGTGATCATTCTTCATTTTACGCTAAGGAGATTCCTGTGCTCTTTTTCTTTACCGGAACACACACAGATTATCATAAACCTTCCGACGATGCAGATAAAATAGAAGCCGCCGGCGAAGAAATTGTTCTAAAATATATTTTTGATCTAACTTCTTTTATTGACCGGCTTATAGAATCTCCTGTTTACCTGCTGGTAGAGAAAAAGGATATGGGACAAATGCCCGGAAGAAAAGTATGGGTTGGTACCATTCCTGATTTTGCCGGTGAAGTTGACGGTTACAAGATAAGCGGGGTTTCCGAGGGAGGTCCGGCACAGCTTGCAGGATTGCAGGGAGGCGATATCATAATCAAGTTTGGAGAAAAGAAAATTACCAACATTTATGATTTCACTTATGCACTTGCAGATTTTGTCCCGGGTGATAAAGTTGTTGTTGTTGTAAAAAGAGGTGAAGAAGAATTAACTTTTGAACTTACGCTCAGATCTAAGTAAAATATTTTATAAATTGATTCTAAATGGCGAACCTTCCAGTCGACCAGAGCCCTGATCGCAAGGGACGTCGCAGGTGTTTCGCCTTTTTATTTTTTTTTAATTATTATCGTATATTTTTTCGGGTAGAGTAAAATCAACAAGAATTTTCTAGAGAGTTTAAGAAAACTTGAAGAAAAGAAAAAGAAGGTTCAGCAATCTGGTGATGATCGCAATGATATTGATTGCGATACTTTACCTCTATGTAGAACAAAAAAATATTTACACTACTGCTAATGAGCTAGCTGCTGCTTATCAAGAAAATACTGGAAAAGCTGA
>JAZGGS010000383.1:0-12328 GCA_036480595.1 Ignavibacteriaceae bacterium | reverse complement strand
TTTAAAAGCTTTTACTTTCGATTTGGAACTTAGATCTTTTACTACTTTATCTGCTGATTTTTTACCAGCTTTAAAAGTGAAACCAACGCTTGCTCCCGCTTCTGAAAACAAACGGACACAAGCTTTTCCAATTCCCCTGGAGCCGCCGGTAATTAGAACAGATTTATTTTTTAAATTTATCATGACTAATAAGATACTTTATATAAAAATAAACCTTTAGCCGGAACTGCTTCGGCTGCAGCTCCCCTATCTTTTTTATAAAAAACTTCCCGGATATAATCTTCGTCTAAGCCTTTTTCCATCGCACGAAGAAGGGTACCTGTAATTGTACGTACCATTCCATGTAAAAATCTATTTGCATGGATTAAAAAGATAAAGAAATCATTTGTTTCTCGCCATCGTGCCTGGTAAATAGTGCAACTTTTATTTTTTATTTCACTATTCTTTTTAGAAAATGATGTAAAATCCTTTTCACCAATAAAGCTATTACTTAATTTGTTCAGTAAATCTATTTCGATCTTTCCCCTGTATTGAAATGAATAAGGATTAAAAAAAGGTGATTTACTCCTGCTTATAAAATATAAGTAACTTCTCTTTTTAGCATCAAACCGTGAGTGGAAAGATTCCTCCGCTTTATCTGTTTTTCTTATGGAGATGTCATTGGGCAAAACTGAATTAAGTGAATGTTGAAATTTATAAATATCAAGTTCCTGTCCGGTTTTAAAATTAGCAACCTGCCCTAACGCATGAACCCCTGCATCAGTTCTGCCTGATCCAATTAAATTTACATCTTCCCTAAGAATTGTATCAATAGAATTCTTAATTGTTTCCTGGACTGTATGAGCATTTTCCTGTTCCTGCCAGCCGGCGTAGTTGCTGCCATCATATTGAATTGTAATTTTATAGTTGTTCAAACCTGGTTATGTTTTTTAAGAATATTTTCGGATAAAATTCATTTCAAATTATCTGATTTAAAAATTACTTAAAATTTTTTATAAAAGTGATACTCATCTTTACTTGAATGATATAGGTTAGTATTGCATGTATGGTACTTAATCTGGATTAAACCATTACTGATAATGAATATAGACCCTATACTCATCTAAGTTTAAAATTTCAGACACATATAGTATTTAGCACCTTAAAGATTTTTCTTTACTAATTATGCAAAAACTTCCTATTCCATTATAAAACAAATATTTAAAACCCAAAATATCCTACTTAAAAGCAGGTATTATTTGGCACGATATTTAGATACGTTACATATTTATTAATTGTTGCTAATTAAACTCATTCCGAGAAAAATTATGATTACAGAAACCTCTACCAAAGTATCATTCTCTGAAATGCAAGAGTCTTTCGGGTGGCTTGCCGATAATCTTCAGATAGGTGTTTTCAAAACAAAATTAGACGGAACAATTTTATATGTAAATGATTACACCAGGAAAAATTTTGAGTTTGATTCCTTTGAAGAGATCTATGCCCGCAACATAGCAGAATTGTATAAAAGTGAAAACGACAGGGATCTATTTCTTCAAGAACTGAAAAAGTATTCCGAAGTAAAATCATTTGAAACTGAGTTTGTTACTAAGACCGGTAAGATAAGATCTATAGTTTTAAGTGCAGTACTAAATGGTGATGTAATTTCAGGAATGGCAATTGATGTTACAGATTCTAAAAGTGCAAAGGAGACTGTAGAAAATTCTCTTTCAATTTTACGCACAACATTAGAATCAACAACTGACGGAATCCTTGTAGTCAATAACGATGGTGAAATTGAAGACTTCAACCAAAGATTTATAAAAATGTGGAATATCCCAGCAGAACTAGCTGAGACTAAAAAAAATGAAAAACTTACTAAATTTGTTCTTGATCAATTAATCGACCCGGATGGTTTTGTTAGCAAGATAAAAGATCTTTACACCCATCCTGGTGAGATAAGTTATGACACAATAGAATTTCTTGATGGAAGAGTTTTCGAGCGGTATTCGAGACCTCAGAAAAAAGATGATGCAATAGTGGGAAGGATCTTGATTTTTAAAGATGCAACGGAACAAAATACAGCCAGAAAAAAGTTAGATGAAAATGTGCTGAAGTATAAAACACTTTTTGATTCCGCCAATGATGCAATCTTTTTAATGAATAAAGAACGTTTCATCGATTGTAATTCCAAAACACTTGAAATGTATGGATGTACTCGTGAAGAAATTTTAGGTGAGACCCCGTTCAGGTTTTCTCCTTTAACACAACCGGATGGTCGTAATTCAAAAGAGAAAGCTTTGGAGTTGATTAACCAAGCTTCTAATGGAGAGCATTTATGCTTCGAATGGAACCATTGTAAGCTTGATGGAACCATGTTTGATGCAGAAGTGAGTTTAAATATGGTTAGGGTAAATAATGAAAACATGATTCAAGCCATTGTAAGAGATATAACAGAAAGAAAAAGATTAGAGTTATTACAGGATGCGGTTTATAAAATCTCGCAATCCACAAACGCTGCACAGGATTTAAACCATCTTTACCACGAAATCCATAATACTATTAGCGGATTTATAAACGCAAAAAACTTTTATATAGCATTGTTCGATTCCGAAAATAATTTACTAAGCTTCCCTTATTTTATAGATGAATACGATGAAAAACCGTCTCCTCAAAAGCCAGGAAGAGGATTAACTGAATATGTAATTCGTAAAGGTGAACCTGTACTGGCAGATCCGGATACATTTGAGGAACTCAATAAATCTGGAGAAGTTGAACTGTTATTAACCGATTCAATTGACTGGTTGGGAGTTCCGCTAAATACAACCGAAAAAACAATTGGTGCGCTTGTAGTACAAACATATACTGAAAAGTTAAGATACAATAATGAGGATAAAGAATTTCTAACTTTTGTTTCCCACCAGATTGCAATGGCAATTGAGCGCACACAGGCAAAAGAAGAATTAATAAAAGCCAAAGATAAAGCCGAAGAAATGAACCGTCTGAAAACAAGTTTTCTTTCAAATATGAGTCACGAATTAAGGACTCCAATGGGTGGGATTTTAGGTTATACAGAGATTCTTAAAAAAGAAATAGCTGATCCTGAACTTAGAGAAATGTCTGAAGAAATATTCAATAGCGCAAACAGGTTATTAGAAACTCTTAACCTGATTCTTGATTTATCCAAAATAGAAGCAAACAAATCTGATATTAAACCTGCTGAGACAAACGTTGGAGAAGTAACAGTTAACCAGGTTAAGTGCTTTGAAGAACTAGCACGAAAAAAACATTTATATTTAAAAACAATAACAGTTGATGATCATATCTATTCATTACTTGATGAAAGAATTTTTCGCCAGGTAATAAATAATCTTGTAAGCAATGCAATAAAGTTCACAGATAAAGGAAGTATTACCGTTATAGTTGATAAAAAACAAACCGATGACAAAAACAGGGCTGTTATAACTGTTATTGATTCAGGTATTGGTATTCCGCAGGGAAGTCAGCAGTTAATTTTTGAAGAGTTCAGACAGGTAAGTGAAGGGCTAGAACGTATTTTTGAGGGGAGCGGATTAGGATTGAGCATTACTAAAAGATTCGTCGAATTAATGGATGGAGAAATATCAGTTGAAAGTGAAGTTAGGAAAGGATCGGTTTTCACGGTTAGCTTTCCATTGTGTAAAAAGGAAGAAAAGATCCTTGATACTAAAACTGAGCCGAATGAAGAAGAACCTGTTTCTCATGACAACTTGGACAAAAAAATTAAAGAACAACTACCCGCTGTTTTGTTAGTTGAAGATGATCCCTCTAATGCGGGTGTTATAGAATATTTTCTTGAGGAAGTTTGTAATCTGGATATTGCAAACACCGGTGAACTAGCTTTGGAAATGATACTAAAAAAACAATATTCTGCCATACTTATGGATATCGATCTTGGTAGAGGGATGAGCGGTATTGAAGCGACAAGAAAAATAAGGAAAATGGAGGGGTACGAAGATCTTCCGATAGTAGCTGTTACTGCATTAGCAATGAAGGGACAAAAAGAAATATTTTTATCCGAGGGTTGCTCTCATTATATATCCAAACCTTTTGAATCAAAAATCTTTGTAAGTTTAATTAAAGAGATTATTTATAACGGAAGACCGGAACAGTAATAACTATCTTATACTAAAACAAACCTATTACTTTATAAACACTGTTTTAATATTCACAAACTCTCTTATACCAAGGTAAGAAAGCTCTCTTCCATAACCGGAGTTATTAACTCCGCCAAAAGGCAGCCGCGGATCCGATTTAACAAATGCATTTACAAAACAGCTTCCAGCAATAATTTTTTCTTTGGCTATTTTCTCTCCTATTTTTTCATCTTTTGTAAAAACCGCAGCACCTAATCCAAAGACGGAATCGTTTGCAACTTTAATTGCTTCTTCTTCATCTTTAACTTTAATTAATGCAGCAACAGGACCAAACAGTTCTTCATCGTACGCTGGCATCTCTTTAGTAACGTTTGATAGAACGGTGGGAGGATAGAACGCTCCCTCCCCTTCGGGTATTTTGCCGCCCAGTAGTAGCTCAGCTCCTTTTTCGATGCTTTGCAATAGCTGCTGATGCAGCTCCTCTCTTAACACTTTGCTTGCCTGCGGTCCAACATCATTCGTTTCATCAAAAGGATCACCCATCTTTTTATTTTGCATATTCTTAACAAATATTTTTTCAAATTCATCATAAATTTTTTCAACTACGATAAATCTTTTTGCAGCAATACAGCTTTGCCCGCCGTTTATTAACCTGGCAGTTGTGCAGTTATCGGCAGCAAGCTGAAGATCAGCATCTTCCAGAACTATATACGGATCGCTTCCTCCAAGTTCTAAAACAGTTTTCTTTAAAACAGAACCGGCGGCGGCGGCAACAGCTTTACCTGCAGGCACACTTCCGGTTAAGGTTACTGCTTTAATAATTTTATTCTTAATTACTTCATCCATATCTGATGAAGGGAGAAGAATTATTCTAAAAAGATTCTTAGGAAAACCTGCTTTTCTAAATATTTCTTCTATAGCAAGTGCACACCCTGAAACATTTGATGAATGCTTAAGCAGACCTGCATTACCAGCCATCAATCCCGGTGCTGCAAAACGGAACACCTGCCAGAATGGAAAGTTCCATGGCATAACAGCAAGCACAACTCCCAAAGGCTGATATGTTACAAAACTTTTCGCTGCATCCGTTTCAATTAATTCATCTTCAAGAAACTTTTCTGCATTTGCAGTATAGTACTCACAAATCCAAGCACATTTTTCAATTTCTGCTCTGGATTGAGCGATCGGTTTGCCCATTTCTTCTGTCATCAATTTCGATAGTTCTTCTCTTTGCTCTCTGAGAACATTTGCGGCGTTCAACATTAGCTTTGCACGTTTGTTAAGGGTGGTTTCCTTCCACTCTTTAAAAGCATCATTAACCAGATAAATTATCTTATTAACTTCTTCAATTGTCATTTCCGGATAAGAGCGGATCAGCTTTCCGATAGCGGGATTTACAGAATTTAACATTCAGTACCCCTAAACTGTTAAAGTAAAATGAAACATTTTTTAAGCAATTTTTTTAATTACAACTAAAGTCTTATCGTCAGAATATTTGCCGTGTTTGGAGAAATTTATTACATCTTCTAAAATTCTAACTGCAATTTCCTTTGGAGAAAGATCTTTTAACTTTTTAAAATTAGCCACAAGTTTATCATCGCCGTACTGTTTAAACGCAGCATCGGTAGATTCGGTAACACCATCTGAATAAAGAAGCAGCAAATCACCCTTACTAAAGTTAATGCTTTGTATATAATAACGCTCATTTGGTGCAGGTCCCAACACTGGTCCGGTTGGATTAAGAAGTTTTGTTTCGTTTGTTTGGCTGTTTAAAAAGATTGGCGGATTATGACCGGCATTTGCAAAGAGAAACAACCCTCCCTTATGAGTGGTTAATTCGCCGTAAAAAAGTGAGGCAAACTTATCATCTTCAAAAATTATATTAACAAGCTGGTTCATTTTTCTCATTAAGGTAGCAATTTTAATTTCGAAACTGTTTGCCATTCTTAATGCACCGGATATATACATCGCTTCTGCAGCGGCACCAACACCCTTGCTTGCAGCGTCACCTATTGTAATCCCAAGACGTCCAGTCTCTTCACCAAGTTCCAGGTAATCGAAAAAATCGCCGCCAACAATTTCAGCCGGATTTGTTATTCCATATAAAATATAATCGTGGAATTTGTATTCGTGTTCTGGTAGTATACTTTTTTGCAGCTGCCGAGCTTTATCAATATCTGCTCTTAAATGATGTGCACTTGCTGACGATCTTTTTTGTTTAATCTTTGAGGTTAAAGCTGTGGCAATTATATTCAAATCAAGTTTAAACTCTTCATCAATTTTATCACTGTTAAGGGCTAAAATATATTCATATAAAAACTTTCCATTAATCTTTCTTTTTCCACCAACTCCTGAAGCAGAATATTTGAAAATTCCCTTCTCCCTTAATGCAACGTTTGTTTCATCACCTAAAATAGTTCTTTCCTTTACTATCAGATCGAACAATGGATATTCGTCAGTTATTAATTTGAAACCTGATTTAATTTTTTCCAGTTTACCGGTTTGATATAGTATTGTATATGCCTTTTTATTTTCATCAAGTTTCCATATCCTGCCGCCTGTAACGTTAATGTTTTCACTTTTAACTATCCCCTGAATAGTATTAATCAACATCTCTTTTTCAGTAGTAAATTTTCCGGACGCTATAGTTTCTACAAGCTTATGTAATTTTCTTTGTTCCATAAATTATTTTCTGTTTCCTACTTTGTATAAAAATCTATTATCTGCACAATTGCTCTTTTGCAAACAGGGCAAAAATTATCCACTATAATTGATTTCATTGTGCAATCCTGTTTGGGTCTGTAGACACCTTTTGCAACATAACCGCCACCTTCAAATGCACCAACAACATCTTGAAATTCTTCCATATTTGGAGTTGGAATTGGTGTTTCATCTTTAATCAAATCTTTCCACTTCGAATCAAAATTTACAAGAGTTGTTAAATTAGGATCAAGCGGCTCTACATCGAGTGAATAAAAATCCTGGTATGCTACATCGGAAGTAAAGTACTCATCTGCCAGAGAAGCAAAACCATGTCCAAATTCATGCACGAAGACAAATTCTTCTGCCTGGTTATCGTTAACACAAACAGAATAATGATTATAAATTGAACCGCCGCCGTACTTATTTGAATTTACCAGGATGTAGATCTGGTCGTAAGGAACATTTGCGGCCACATTTCTTAAAGTTTTATTATCTGTTGTCATCAGGTATCTTTCAAGATCGAAAGTATAAAAGGTTGTATTAACAAGGGTCTTTTTCCAGGTATCTTCTGCCGGAATATCTGTACCCGATTCTTCCGAAAGTGCATTGATACCACGAATGTTAAACTTGTTTTTGTTTTCTTTGAAAGGAGAACTGTTAAAAAGATAACCGGCAAATTCATCACAATCATTCCTGAACGTTTCCATTTCATCTTCTGTGTAACCGTCAGGTATGATAACTAAATCAACTTTAACCGAGGGATCACCCGAGTTTATAACATCGAAGTTTTCATATTCATCGATGCGTTCGGTTTTAATAAAATAATTATTCGGATCGATGTTGTATTCAAATTTCTTTACCGGTTTATTCTCTTTGTCCCTGCTATAAAACTCAACCCTTACAGGATTTTTAGGATACGGAAAAACAACAGTTTCACTAAAACTTTTTACTGTATGTTTTGCTTCTTCAGTAGTTTGCCATTCATTAAAGAGAGTAGAATATCCTCTTGAGTATATCAGTTCATTGCTCTCTTCATCAAAAACCATGAATTTATATTTTCCATATTCAAACTTATCAACCAGGTTAACTTTCGATCCTCCCCAATAAGGTTCCTCGATCATTTCGTCGATAGAGTAATAATCATTTTCCTTATCGCCTGTGTGGTAATAATCCAGGCGGAGTGTCTTATTTTGGAAGTATTCATCAAAGTCACTCTGTGGGAAAAGAGCTGAAATAAAGAGTAAAGAGATTATAATAATCCTCATTTATAAATCCTGTTTGTTATGAAAATTAATCGAAATTTAATACTCAAAGATAACGTATTTGAGTATTAGAATTAAGAAGGAAAAAAGAGCGGGAAAATTTTTAGTTTTTAATTTTTCTTGAGCCGGGTTTTGTTATTTCCAATCCATCTTTGCAGAGTGGACACTCTTCAGGCAGGTATGAAACAACTTCCATCTTAAGTGTACTTATTTGAGGAAACTCAAAATCAATTTTACCGTTGCTTCTGTCAACGATAAATCCTACTCCGCCAACTTTTGCATTATTGTTTTTTACAATATCAATTACTTCGAAGACCGATCCGCCTGTTGTTACAACATCTTCACAGATTAATACATTTTCACCTTCAATTAAAGAAAACCCACGGCGTAAGGTTAAGATTTTATTTTCCCTTTCGGCAAAGATAAATCTTTTTTTAAGCTGCCGTGCAACCTCCTGCCCAACAACCAGTCCGCCTATTGCAGGCGATATTACGGCATCGATCTCATAATCCTTAAAATGATCTGCAATAATTGAACAAAGCTGTTCAGTGTATTCAGGGTATTGAAGAACTTTTGCACACTGAAAATATTTATTACTGTGTCTTCCTGATGTTAAAAGAAAATGACCTTCAAATAAGGATCCGGTTTTTTTGAAAATTTCCAGGGTTTCTGCTTCGGTTAAACTCATAATAATTCATTAATTTTTTTTGCAAGTTGAAAATCTTTTTCAGTAACTCCACCTTTATCGTGAGTGGAAAGCGTTATGTTTACTTTATTCCAGGAGTGAAGAAAAATATCAGGGTGATGATTCATCTCTTCAGCAAACTCTCCAACTTTGTTAACAAAACTAAGAGCTTCGGGAAAATCCTTGAATTGAAATTCCTTACCAATTTCATTGTTGTGGAATTGCCAGCCGGATAACTCTTTCATCCAGTTATTAATTTCTTCTGATGTTAAAAGTGACATAGTTTATAAAATAATATTCTATTGGTTACAAAATTTAAACAATTTTTTGGGGCTTGCCTATATTTTATAAGCCGGGAAAATCGATTTACTCAGTGTAACTCTTCTTCATGGTTTTTAGTGAAAGAAATAATTTCACTGAGTTACACAGAGAAGATACAGAGATACACAGAGGTGTTTATTATGTGCCCTTCAATTTTGAAGTGCCTGGCACTTATTTATAATTTTCACAGAGATACACGGAGAAAAGTTCTGTAAAAAAGAAACAAAAAAAGCGCATCACTAAAGTGTGATACGCTTTATTTATAAAAATACTTTCGTTAAAATTTATTTTTCTGAAGTATCCGATTTTTCAGTTTTTTCATCCGAATCTTCAATCTCAAGTGCTTCATCATAAAAAACTAACTCTTCCGCATTCTCTACATGTTTTGCAACTATGCGGGTTCCTTCTTTAAATGAACCTCTTAAAATTTCTTCGGCTAACGGATCTTCAATATATTTTTGGATTGCGCGACGCAGCGGTCTTGCGCCGAATTTTTCATCAAATCCTTTACTAACTAAAAACTTTCTTGCAGATTGATCGAGCAAAAGATCCATTTTATTTTCTTCAAGATTTTTATAAAGATCTTTGCTCTCTATCTCGATGATCTTCATAATATCATCCCTGTCAAGGTTGCGGAAGACGATCGTATCATCAATCCGGTTTAAGAATTCAGGATTAAAGAGTTTTTTCATAGCATCTTCAACAGTGTCTTTTAAGCTATCATACTTATCTTTACCTGAGGCGTCACTAAATCCAAACGAACCAATCTCTTTAATATCTTTTGTCCCGACGTTTGAAGTCATAATAATAATAGTATTTCTGAAATCAACTTTTCTTCCTAAGCTATCTGTAAGAACACCGTCATCCAGTACCTGCAAAAGAATACTGTAAATATCGGGATGAGCTTTTTCAATTTCATCAAACAGAACTACCGAATACGGTTTTCTTCTAACTTTCTCTGTAAGCTGTCCACCTTCTTCGTAACCAACGTACCCGGGTGGTGCGCCAACCAATCTTGAGAGAGAGAATTTTTCCATGTATTCACTCATATCAATTCTAACCAGTGAATCTACGGCATCGAAGAGATACCTTGCCAGCGCTTTACAAAGTTCTGTTTTGCCAACGCCTGTAGGACCAAGGAAAATAAAACTTCCGATTGGACGGTTAGGATTTTTTAACCCTGCCCTGGTTCTTCTAATCGCCTTGGTAAGCTTTGTAATTGCGTCATCCTGTCCAACAATATATTCCCTGAGTGAATCTTCCATCTTAAGAAGTTTGTCGGATTCGGTTTGTGCAATCCTGTTAACCGGAATGCCGGTCATCATTGCCACAACAGTTGCAATATCATCTACGGTAACATCGTGAATAATATCTTTTGTCCTGGCATCCCATTCTCTTTTAGCAATTTCAAGATCTGATTGAAGGTTGCGTTCTTTATCGCGCAGCCTTGCAGCTTCTTCATAATCTTGTCGTTTAACCACCGCAGCTTTTTCTCTTCTTACCTGGTCAATTTCATCTTCCAGTTCCAGTACATCCTGCGGAACTTCAAAATTACCCATATGAACACGCGAACCGGCTTCATCAACAACATCAATAGCTTTATCGGGTAAATGCCTGTCTGTTATATACCTGTTACTTAATTTTACAGCGGTTTCTACAGCATTTTTAGAGTATTTTACATGATGATGTTCTTCGTATTTGAACTTAATATTTTCCAGGATCTGTATTGTTTCATCGTAGGTTGGCGGATCGACCATTACTTTCTGAAATCTTCTATCAAGAGCGCCGTCGGTTTCAACAAATTTTCTGTATTCATCTAATGTTGTTGCACCAATACACTGAATATCGCCACGGGCTAATGCCGGCTTAAACATATTCGAAGCATCAAGTGAACCGGATGCACCACCTGCACCAACTATTGTATGCAGTTCATCAATAAAAAGAACAATATCTTTTGCTTTTTCAAGCTCATTCATCAGGGCTTTCATTCTTTCTTCAAACTGTCCCCTGTATTTTGTTCCAGCAACCAGCCCTGCAAGGTCTAAAGTAACCATACGCTTATCGTGGAGTGTTCTTGGCACTTTTTTCTGTATGATCCTTAATGCCAATCCTTCGGCAATAGCTGTTTTACCAACTCCGGGTTCGCCGATAAGAACCGGATTATTCTTTTTTCTTCTGCTTAATATTTGCGCTACTCTTTCAATTTCTTTCTCCCTGCCAACAACAGGATCAAGTTTATCTTCCATTGCAAGCTTGGTTAAATCCCTGCCAAAGTTATCCAGAACCGGTGTTTTGGTTTTTTCAATTTTTTTATCGGCAGCTACCAGTCTTGCAGAGGGGTCTTTAGAAGTTCGGCTGCTAAGCATTGCGTTTAGCTCAGAGCGTGCTGTATCGTAAGTGATATTAAATTGATGTAAGATCTGGGTTGCAATATTATCTTCATCTCTTAATAAAGAAAGGAGCAGGTGCTCTGTTCCGATAACATCTGCTTTATAAATTTTCGATTCGATTTGCGTAATCTTAAGAACCTTTTCAGCCTGCTTAGTAAGTGGAATGTTTCCTATTGTTAAAGTACCCCCGGAAGTTTTTACTGTATCCTCAACTGCTTTTTTCAGTTTCATAAGATCGCAATCAAGGTTTCTTAGCAACCGTATGCCAACACCCTGTCCTTCGCGAATAATGCCTAATAAAAGGTGCTCTGTTCCAATATAATCATGCCCCAGTCTTAACGCTTCCTCCCTGCTTAACCTGATTACATCCTGAAGTCTGTCTGAAAAATTACCATCCATATTTTTGCCTTAACTCATTATTTTATTAACAAATAGATAAAATAATTTAATGCTTTACTATTAAAAACACATATTTTTTTTTAATACACCAAGATAAAATTTATTTACTCTAAAAAAATAGCCTTTCACAAATCCGGTTTATCAAATAATCAATCGATTATAATCTAAGATAAACAAAAAAAATGCCAAGAGAAGGTCATAACATTGCCCATTTCTCTTTATCTTTTGGGGCAAAAAGACATCTTTTATAAACTGTCCTGAATTAGCTTGGCTGTTTAGAGTCACATTACGAGACAATATTACCATGTTTGCAAATCTAAGAGCAGATATATGACAAATTGCCAGCTAATATTTTCCGTTAAAAAAAGTATATTAGTAACCAAATTTAATTTAATTAAAATTCAAGGAAAAAATTATGGAAGCAATTACAGGACTCTCTCTGTTCATTATTAT
>JAZGGS010000382.1:0-5315 GCA_036480595.1 Ignavibacteriaceae bacterium | reverse complement strand
TTCCTGAATCTAAATATTGTTGTGCCGATTCCATTACAATTGAGCCGGTCGGAGAAGATTGGATCATCGTCTTATCCATTTCTGTTGTAAATGCAATTGCATATTTATGATTATTCAGAACCGGTTTTGCATACCTTTCTCCCCTTCCCCCTGTTGTGTATAAGTGATAATCTTGTAACTCAGTTACTCCGCAATTTTTTGCACCTAATTTCAGAGACCATTTTTTTATGAACTCTGTAATTTCATCAACTTTAACTTTAACAGGATTTTTTGAAGGTTCACCATCAACCATTGCGTGTAATTGAGCTATGGTTTTAAAACTTGAATCTGCAGCAGCAAAGTGAAAAGAATTATAATGAGTTGATCCCGGTTTTAATAATCCGGGTTTTTTGCGGAACTTATCATCCAATATTTTTTTATCAGGATTATTTTTATAGTATTCTTCAAACCGTTCGGTTCCTTCCTTCAGTACTTTTCTTGAAAACATCGTATCTCTTTCATCAATCCGGTTTTGTGGGGTATCTTTTACTATCTTATTCCCTTGTATGGGCAAAAAAAGAATAAATGTTATTAAAGAAAAAATTGATAACAGCACGATAGATATTTCATCTTTAAAAGGAATTGGCAATAATGGAGAAATAAAAAATGAGAGAGGCAGAAAAATAGTAAAGATGGAAAACCGGAAAACTGCTCTTTTTTCATTTTCCCTTATCGATGTGATAATCCCAAATATGAAGAAAAGAAATAAGGCAATTCCGATTAGAATATTGAGTTTAAAAACTGTTTCCATACATAATGTATAATTTTATTGTGTTAAACTTACACTTCTTGTAATTATTTTCAATTATTTATTTTTTTCAATCACCATTGAACTTTTTTGAGTTTAAAGGATTCTATATATGATAGGATGAATTCATAACTATCTTTATATATTTATGTACAAATAAACCAGAGGATAAAATGAAACTTCCCAAATTAAAATTGCTTTTTGTTTTTATTATAACCCTCAATGTTCTTCCCGGTGGCTGTACTGAATCTCAGCAGGAAGTTGAAAGACCGGAAAAAATCTACAGTAAACGGCAGGTAATTTATGATACTGAAACCTATGTTAAACTGGCTGATCTGTGGAAAAAATATTATGATGTATTTCCCTCAGAAGATGCTTATGCAAACTGGATGTATGCCACTCGTTATGCATCATTGCCAGACTATGAAAACTTGCTTTTAAAAGGGTTCGATAAATATCCTTCAAATCCAACAATCCTTTACCTTACAAGTATGCTTAGGCATGGTTCAACCGATAATCTTGAAGCTCTTCATATGCTGGAAAAAGCGGCTGGACTTGACCCGTCATATACTGATCCATTGTTCTCACTTATTATGTATTATATGGAAATGAACGAAAATGAAAAGTTAGATCATACTCTGAGGAAAATTCTTGAAACCGGGATCATCAGTGACGAGATAATAGACTATTCTTACAATATGATTGCCGGAATAGAAAAAGATGCAATTTTGATCACCAACGGTGATAATGATACTTATCCTGGCTGGATTTTGAACCGGATTGTTAAATACCGGCTTGATGTTAAAATTGTTAACCGCTCGATGCTTAATACTGAATGGTATCCAGGTTATTTGATTAATTCCGGTCTTCCGAATTTTCTTGGCGGGATAAAAATCGAAGACTTCAGAAATGGTATAATGGACGAGATAAAATCGGGAAGGATGAAAATGCCTGATACCGGTCCTTTTAGCGATTCCCTGATTATTAAATTGGTAAAGGCAGCAGAAAGAGAAGGAGTTTCGGTTTACTTTGCTGCTACTTTATATTATTCGGAAGGAATTAAAAAATACTGGGAAAACGGCATACAGTTTGGATTGGTTACTTTAGTAACAAAACCGGGGGAATCATTTTATAACCAATTTAACAGAGTGATTGATTCCTGGCTGAATGATTTTAAAACGGGTGGGATTGATAGCTGGAAGATGCAGTTTGCAGATAAAGGAGATGCCGGAAGAAGACTACTGATGAATTACCCTGCAGGTATTTCGGAACTGCTTAATAATATAAAAGAGTATGCACCCGGAAAAATTCTGCCTTTGTTTAACTGGTACCGGGAACACATTGAACCCTTGATTCCAATTGAGGAAAGAACTGATTTAATAAAAAAATGGTGTGAGTTTAAAGATATTTCCGAAATAAAAAAATGGTGCGATAAGATGGGTTATGAATAATGTTATCCGATTGGGATTATTTTGACAGGGCGCGTAACGGCGATGAGATTGCCTGGAAAATATTGTATAATAAATACTATAAGTTATTACTCAAAATAACATTGCTAATTACCGGTTCTATTGATACTGCAAAAGATCTTGTGCAGGAAACTTTTATTAGGATGATTAATATCAGACTGAAACATCGAGATGGTAGTTTTAAATCTTATATTGCAACAACTGCCTACCGCCTGGCATTAAAAGCTAAAGAATATTCGAAACGGAATAATGGACTGGATAATGTTGAGATACCGGATGAAACATCTTCACCGCTTGAAACGATTATTAAAACCGAAAGCGATAAAATTATAGTAGGACTTATCAACTCGCTGCCTGATAATCAGAGAGACATTTTAATTTTAAGATTATACGGAGAGCAGAGCTATGAAGAGATTGCCCGTTTATTAAAGCTTCCGCTTGGTACGGTCAAATCCAGAATATTTTACGCTGTAAAACTTTGCCGCAAAAAACTTACAGAGAAAGGAATTATGGAATGAAACACTATAATGAAGAGATTTTATTAAAACTTGAACTGGAATTACTGACTAAAGAAGAGGAAGAAAACATACGTGATCATCTATCAGAGTGTGAGCACTGCAGAGAAACTTATAGCACAATAAAACGTGATATAAATTTAATTGGAAGTTATGAACCGGATGTGGAACCGGAAATTATTCCGCTTCCTGTAAAGAAAAAAAATATAGCAAGACAATTGTTAAAAGTTGCAGCAATTTTGGTTGTTGGTTTCTTTGCCGGCTTTCTCACTTCCGATCTTTCAAATCCTGAGAAGGTAATTGTAGTTAAACAAAGTATTATTAAAAGAACAGTATTGGAGTCAACGGGAAACTTTAAAACCTGTGAGCAAGTGGATTTGGGCGGGGGTTATTAATCATTTTTAATTCTATCGTTAGTGAATTATCAAATTTATGGAAAAAGTATAATTAAGCTAATGTGAAATGAGGCGTTAGAAATTTAGCCGATATGTAAATCGTTCAATTATTGAAGTAGTACACTGCCGACAGGCAGGCTTTGGTGGGATTGACATTACCATTCCGTGATTGCCTGAAAAACTGCTTTTTCAGTATTTAAATTTTTAGCTTCGATAAAATAAGTCTCTTCCTTATCTGTTTGAATATTTTTTGAAACTTCAACAGTGTCTCCATATTTGGCTTCTGAAAGAAACGAAATAGTTAATGATTTCATCTGATGTGAATTATGAAATTCCTGATCATAACAATCCTGGATTAGCTCAACATACTTTGCATTGTTGGCATGTTTATTAAGATCGATATCAGAATATTTTATTTCTTTCGAAAATATTTTTTCAGTTTGAGGAAGGTTCGGAAATTTTTGTGGTAAATCATCCATTGCAGTTTTCTCTTCTAATAACATTACATCAGGAAAAAGTTGGGTTAGAATTTTAGGTCTCATTGTTTTTGCATCCAGTAATAACCAGCCGGTTGTGCCTTTGCATATAATCTGATCATTATTATTAAAAAGAATGAAATCCCTCATAGAGTAAAGCTTATATTGTTTCTTCCCCCAGGTGTAAATTTTTACTTCATCTTTAAACTGGGGATATTTAATAAACTCAAACTTTGCCCAGGAGAGAACCCATAAGAATCCTTTCGGTATTAAATCATCATATCCAACTTTTAAATTATCTGCGTGGTTAGATGCAGCATTCTGAAAATAATCGAATATTGTACTTACTTTTAACCTGTTATTTGAATCCACATCGAATGCACGAATTTTACAAGAAGTTTCCCAGAGAGCTTTCATAAACATTTATAAAATTTATTTTCGATTTCAACTAAATTATGAAAAAATAATTTCTTTTATTTCCTCTGTATGCAATGATTGATTTAATGTGAAATTTAGATGGGATTTTGAGTAATTAGTTCTGATTGATGGGGATGACTATTAATCGGTGCGGAATGATGGGTAAATACGTGCTCTTGTAGTGAAGATCACATATATAATACTAGCTGAGAATTCTATTAAAAACAAAGAGAATAAAACCATTGAAATGGTTGATGTTTTATTATCACCCATTACACCCTCCCCCAATTGAAATTGGGGGAGAATACGTTCAGTTAGGTTCTACTATTACGTCAAAAATAAACGGTTATTCCAAAATTTATATGGTTACCTGTTATGAAGAATGTTTTAAGTTTAGATTCGTCCGTAGTTTCATAAGTGGAATTGGAAACACGTTTTTCTTCACTTGATGTATAAATAAATTTTAATCCATATTCTGCTGATAATGACATATTATTGGAGAGCATCCACTCAACACCGTTAATTAAATCCAGCCCGATGCCAAAAATATCAGATGTGTATGTCCGTGTAGTTTCAATTAGATTATTAATATATTTTGTTTCACTACTACTAGTAGTATAGCTGATAAATGGACCTCCCCCAACAAAAAAACCAATATTATTCGTGATGCTCATAGAATAAATGTATTGTGTTTTTAAAATAATATTAAAATTATTAAACTCTTGTCTTCCTGTGGAAACAAGATTTGTATCCGATCGACTAATAGTCTCATCCCCCTCAGAATCACCAAAGTTTATTGAGAGACCCAATCTTACTGCATCTCTGTTGCTAAAATTATATTTACCAGAAAAAGTTGTTCCCTGAAAGCTGGATAGATTGAAATTATCACTTATCTGAAACTGAAGCGCAAACTTGCCATCCAATGAATCTAAATAAGAAGGACTTTGTGAATAAACATTTGACGTGAAAATAATAAAGATAGAAAACGTAATTAGAAAAATTGTTTGAATGGATTCGGGTAACATAACCCCTCCCGCTGAGAAAATTTATAAATAATTGTTTACTAAATTAACAGATGTAAACTTACACAACTTATACTTATTTTCAATCACTCAACCCCCTTAAACTGATAACCTAAATATCAAACCATCCCCTCTTTTATATAATACTCAAATCCTTTTTTTGGTGAGTGCTGTTAGTTCCTTTAACTGGTTTTTATCAATTGTTTTAAAATTAAAACAGACTAATAATAAAAC
>JAZGGS010000381.1:0-2836 GCA_036480595.1 Ignavibacteriaceae bacterium | reverse complement strand
ATTGCTGGGGCAACTCCCAACGATGTTGATGTTATAATTGTAGATGAAAAAGTTGAAGAAATCAACTTTGACGAAAAGGTTGACCTTGTTGGTATTGGAGCAATGACCCCGAATATAAACAGGGGGTATGAGATTGCAGATGAATTCAGACAGAGAGGAGTAAAGGTTGCGATAGGTGGAATTCACGCTTCGATGATGCCTGAAGAAGCTTCTGAACATGCTGATACTGTTATCATTGGAGAAGCTGATTATCTGTGGCCTGAAATGATAGAAGATTTTAAGCAAAATAATATTCAGCAGTTTTACCGATATGATAACTACCCGGATTTGGGAAATCTGCCAACACCACGGCACGATCTTGTTAAAAGCGATCGTTATGTTATTAACCAGGTTCAAACCACAAGGGGATGCCCGTTCGATTGTGATTTTTGCAGTGTGAAAGCATTTTCAGGCAAACAATTCAGATTAAAGAATATTGAACAAGTACTTAAAGAGATTAAGGCACTTTCACCCACTTATAAAATGAATGTTATGGGGTATGAATTAATTCTCCCTAAAACTTTAATCTTTGCAGATGATAATATAATTGGAAATAAAAATCACGCCAGGAAACTTTTTGAAGCTATGATTCCATTAAAACTATCCGATTGGTACTGCCAGAGTTCGATTAATCTTGGTAGAGATAAAGAGATGCTGCAACTGATGCGGGAAGCCGGCTGTCAATCGGTGATAATCGGTATTGAAAGTGTGAACAGAGAAACCTTAATGGGAATGGATAAAAAGATTAATGTGGTAGATGAATATTATGAAACAATTGACACTATTCAGTCTTCTGGTATAAGAGTGTTGGGTTCGTTCGTTCTGGGAAGCGATTCCGAAGATGATTCTATCTTTGAAAAAACTGCTGATTTTATACGTGATACAAATATAGTTTACAGCATGATCAACATCCTTACACCCCTTCCGGGTACAAAGCTTTTTGAACGGTTCGAAAGAGAAGGAAGGCTTCTTCACAAGGACTGGAATCACTATAGTCTTGAAGAGGTATGTTTTAAACCTAAACAAATGTCTATAGATACACTACTAGAGGGCAGACGCTGGGTGTATGAACAGGTGTATTCACTGGATGCTATTCATAACAGGTATGAGAATTTTTTAAAGCAAAAGGATAATATGGAGGTGAAAGGATTTGAAGAATCCTTTACAACTATGACATTTGCGGATAAGGTTTTCTCAGGGCTCATGCTTGCTAAAATATTATACCAGGTTAACAGTGATCAGAGACGATTCCTTATAAATATGCTGAAAAGGTATTTTGCTGGAAATGAGACCAATTTTGGAAATACAATAGCTGCTATGAGCTGGAACGACTATGCCATCAACATACCTCGAAATGGCGCATCGGGCTTTGTTCCCCAAATTTCGGAACTGAATTATGAAAAAGCCAAAGGTTAAAATCTGCTGTATCCAATCGATTGAAGAAACTGAACTTGCGATTAAATACGGTGCCTCTGCAATTGGTTTAGTATCTGAAATGCCAAGCGGTCCTGGTGTAATTAGTGAAGACTTAATTAAAAAAATTGCTGCTGTTGTTCCATCAACAATTGATTCTTTTCTTTTAACAAGTAAACTTGATGCAGATTCAATAATTGAACAGCACAGAAAATGCAAAACAACTACGCTTCAAATTGTAGATAGAGTAAAAACTAATGTCCTTATTAAATTGAAACAAGAATTACCGGCGATCCGGTTAGTTCAGGTGCTACACGTTAATGGCGAAGAATCAATTACCGAAGCAAAAAATGTAGCACAATTTGTGGATGCCTTGCTTCTTGATTCGGGAAATCAGAAACTTAAAGAAAAAGAACTTGGAGGAACCGGCAGAACTCACGATTGGACCATAAGCAGGAAAATACGAGATGCTGTTTTTGTCCCTGTTTATTTGGCAGGTGGAATAAAAGCAAATAATGTTTTAGATGCTGTTAAAGAAGTAGAACCTTTCGGGCTTGATTTATGCAGTGGTGTTAGGGAGAATGGGAAATTGAATGAAAAACGACTTGAGGAGTTTTTCTCAGTGTTTAAGATGTATAATGGATAATACCCATATGAAACTTTTAAGTTCTGAACTTCATAGGGACGACACGGCGTTTGTCATTCCGGGCTTGACCCGGAATCTAACTAATATAAATTATATTCTCACAACAACCTTCCCAACTGTTTTGCCCGATTGAAAATGCTTTAATGCATCAGGTAGTTTATCAAAAGAAAAAGTACTGCCAATGTACGGTCTTTTAAGATTGAAGTTGAGGATGTTTGTAAGCAATCGTTTCATCTCTTCCGGCTTATTCCACAGGTAAATTAAGTTAAATCCCAAAATTGAGCGGTTGGTATCGGATAGTGAAAGTGGATCAACTTTGGGTCTGGTTAAATATTGAAAGAGCAGTTTTAAGTAATTTGGTCTTGATGAATGAGACATAAACTGCGCACCACCGTAAATAATTATTCTTCCGGTAGGCGAAAGAAGTTCAAAACTGTCTTTAAAAATTTTCCCGCCGATTGATTCCAAAACAATGTTTAATTTTCTTTCACCTAAACTTTGTTCGAGCTTTTCTTTAAAATTATTATCACGGACAATCACATCATCATATTCTTCATCTTTTAAAAAATCTATTTTAGAATTACTTCCAACAGTACCGATAGTATATGCATTAAACTTTTTTGCGATGCGGTTTGCGTAAATACCTACACCGCCTGCAGCGCTGTGTACCAGTACTGTATCATTATCTTTAATATTTCCTAATTCAATTAATGCATAGTATGCCGTTAAGGATTGAAC
>JAZGGS010000380.1:0-4375 GCA_036480595.1 Ignavibacteriaceae bacterium | reverse complement strand
CTTTGTTTTCAGGAATTTTTATTTTATCAATTCCCAGCTCTTCAGCAAGTTTATTAATCTTTTCAATTAATTCATTTAATCCTTTCACATAACTTTCATCATTGGGTGCACCGGAATGCCATTTGTAAAGTGTTTTTCCTTCGAAGGTTTCAGTTTCAGGTTTTTCCATAAATGATACACCCCTTCCCTTTATCGTATCTGCAATAATCATCTTTGGCTTATCTGTTACATTCTTCAAATCAGTAAAAGTTTGTTTAAGTAGTTTATAATCGTGACCGTTAATTCTTACAACATGCCAACCGAATGCCGAAACTTTATTAACTACATCTTCAATATTGTTTACAACACTAACAAGCATATCGGTTTGATATTTATTATGATCCATTATTGCAGTAAGATTACCAATTTTCTGATGGGCAGCAGCTTGCAGTGATTCGTAAATCTGCCCTTCCTGGAATTCCCCATCGCCGGTTAGAACATAAACATGTCCCTTACTGTTTTGGTAAGATTTTGCCCACGCCATTCCCTTTCCTTTTGAAATTCCCATTCCGAGTGAACCTGTGCTCGCTTCAATTCCGGGTTGGCGAACTTCAGGGTGACCATCTAAACCATGTAATCTTCTTAGCATAAAAAGTTTTTCTTCGGGAATAATTCCCAGAGCATAATAAAGTGAATACAATCCCGGTACATCATGCCCTTTTGAAGAAAAGTAAATATCACGATCTGGAGAATCGAGTCCTGCTTCAAAAAGGTTTAATTCATTTAAGTAAAGGTATGTTGTGATATCCATCGCACTTAGAGAAGAACCAAGATGCCCCGAGCCGGCTTTCTTTACTGCAACAAGAGTATTGTATCGGCACATATCCGCAAAAAGCTGCATTTTCATTGCCCAATCATCTCCGCCTTTGGCGGAAAAAGATTTTACTTTATCAAATTCTGATTTCTTAATTAGCTTAAAATGCATTCATTTCTCCATTGGTAAACAAAGGAATACTTCAAATGATTTGGATACAAAAATAGAAGTAATATCGCAGAAAAAATAATTAACAGATGTTTATGTTTCATAATATCTTTCCAGAAAAACTACAGATGCAAGTAGTGCATTTTTTTTCTCGATTTCTTATACTTCTTTCAAATATCAATTTATTTCCAAATAGTTATTGAGTTCTTGTATATAACTAGTTAAGTTTAAATATACACGGTGTTTATTTTTATCAATTACAATCAGGTTCTTTTGTTCAAACAAGGACAATGATTTTGCTGAAGCGATCTTGCTAATTGAATACTTACCTAAATAATAAAAGCCTGCTATTTGCAGCGAAGCAACTTTCAAAAATTGATGGGGATTTATCAACTCTCTTTACAACCGACGGTGTCCCACCACTTTGGGCAAGACGACCTGGTTTTGCAACCTTGATTAAGATTATTCTGGAGCAACAAGTATCTTTGTCCTCTGCAAAAGCTACAAATGATAAGCTTCATAAAAATATTAAGCCATTTACACCTACCAGGTTTTTTGAACTGGGGATTTCGAATTTAAGAAAATTGGGAGTGACCAGACAAAAATCTTCGTACTGCATTAATCTTGCAGTAGCTTTTACGAATGGTAAGTTTAGTTTTACATCTTTAAATAAATTAGATGATTTAAGTGCTAGAAAGATATTGATGCAAATAAAAGGAGTGGGTCCCTGGACTGCTGATATTTATTTGTTGATGGCTTTACGCCGACCAGATATTTGGCCAATGGGAGATATTGCTTTGGCAAAATCGATAAAGAAAGTAAAAAGATTAAAAGCATTACCTTCATATGAGCAACAACTAAGAGTTGCGAAAATGTGGCGTCCTTACAGATCAGTTGCTGCAAGAATGCTTTGGCAGCATTACATTAATAGTAAATTATAAATAGAGTTAGAATCCGAAGCAATTATATTTTATTCTTGTTTCTTCTTTCCAGATAGAGTTCCTCATAACTGGTTTTTATTTTTACAAATTGCGATTAGGTTCCTTGGTAGAAATAAAAAAATGATTTTCCTTATAACCGGTTTTATAATATCTTCGGACAGGAAGAAACCCGCAATATTGATATGGAATGGAATTACGAAAACCTTTTCGGAAGAGTTATGGACCCACTATATTTTGGTGACCCGGATTGGCATTGCTGGAATGAACAACTATTCAACATCGATTGCCAATAACAAAAATAAAATATTCTATTCCGACCTCACCCTTAAACTCCTCTCCTTAACAAGGAGAGGGACATAGGGAGAGTTAATTACATTTAATGTTTATGATATTTATTGAAGAATCTGCCACAGGCGGAGCAGGAGAATATGAAGCAGAATTTTAATGAAACTGTTTTTATTAAGCAATCTTGATTTCCAGTTTTTTTCGAATTAAATTGAAATCGAATCTCTTTAAAAAACTTATAATCAAATGTAAGAGGAGGGGATTATGGCACTCACTATCAGAAAAGCAGAATATTTTTACACCACCGTTGTAGATCAGCCCGGCGAAGCATACAAAATACTAACACAACTCGAAGAGATTGGTGTGAACCTGCTGGCGTTTACAGCCATCCCAATGGGAGCTGAACGAACCCAGTTTACACTTTTCCCTAAAGATGAAAATATTCTAAGCGAAGCAGCCAGAGAAGCAGGATTTACACTGGATGGACCGCACCCGGCAATTATAGTCCAAGGGGATGATGAGCTTGGTGCACTAACTAGTCTCCATCAAAAACTTTACCAGGCAAACATAAACGTTTATGCTTCAAACGGGGTAACTGATGGTAAAGGCAGCTTTGGTTATGTTCTCTACATTAGACCGGAAGAATACGACAGGGCTGTGGCTGCCCTGGAATTATAATTAATCTGAATAACTCCTATTAGTGTAGTTACCGAAATAATTTCAATCTGCATATTATTTACACTTTGCTGTTTTTGTACATTTAACTTGATTCTGATATTATTATACCGGATTTTAGATGAGTAGCAGATTTTTCACTCGTAATAAACCAATAAATGTTGATTACAGAAATATTATTTTCAGCGAAGTTCATTTCCAATTTTTTTAAACTAAATTTTAAACACACCTTTTTTCTAACAAATTCAGAGATCCGTTTATGAAAAATCGCACACGTTATCCATCTGTATTCTGGGTAGCAAACGGAATAGAAGTTCTTGAACGTTTTGCTTACTACGGCATTTACATGGGTTTTGGTATTTACCTGCAGCAGCTAGGATATTCCAGAGGAGATCTTGGTATTATCCAGAGTATATTTTTGGCTCTATCCTATCTAATCCCATTGTTTTCAGGAACCTTTGCCGATAAGTATGGTTTCAAAAAAGTATTGATAATCTCCTACCTTGTTTACTTACCAACTATACTTTTACTAATCGTAACAAAATCGTTTTCAGGTATAGCAATTACTATGCTCAGTATTGGTTTCGCTGCAGGTATTTTCAAACCATTAATTTCCGGAACTATAAGAGTAGTAACAGATAAGACAAATAAAACACTCGGATTTGGAATATTTTATGCGATGGTAAACGTTGGTGCATCGTTTGGTCCGATTATAATGGGTAAACTAAGAGCAATCTCCTGGGATTACGTATTTATTACTGCAGCAGCAGCCGTTGGTTTAATGTTCATTATAACACTTATATTTTACAAGGAACCACCGCGTGAAATTGAGGGAGTTACTTTAAAGAAAAAATTTAAAGACATGGCTGAAGTTCTTTCCGACTACAAATATTTAATATTCATTATTTTGTTAGGTGTCTTTTTCTGGATGCCATTCTGGGCGTTCTTTAATGTGCTTGCCGTTTACATAAATGACTGGATGGATACAGCAGCATTATACTTAGGAGTAAAATCAGTTCTTGGTGCTGGGATAACTAATCTAATCTCAAGTAATGACGAAGGTGTGTGGAGAATTAATGCCGAAGCGATTTCACATACAGGATATATTATTATCGTTTTCCAGCTCCTTATTTCCCGAACATTTGAAAAGCGTCCTGCTATTCCGTCATTTTTAATTGGAATTTTTGTAGCAGCCCTTGGGTTTGTAGTTCTTGGTTTGGCAGTTACTGCATCCAATAATCTTGTGTTCTTGGGTATATTTTTATTTGCAATAGGTGAGATGATTTCTTCACCAAGAATTCAGGAATATATTACCTGGATTGCACCAAAGGAAAAAGCGGGACTTTATATGGGAACAAACTTCCTTGCTACATTTATTGGTGCAACTCTTAGTGGTATTTATACAGGAGTTATGGGAAACTTTGAAGAAGCCGGTACACCTGAAAATATTATGTACGTACTAGCTATTCACTCCATTGTTGGAATTATAGCAATTTATATTTTCATAAAAACT
>JAZGGS010000379.1:0-3214 GCA_036480595.1 Ignavibacteriaceae bacterium | reverse complement strand
TGAATTAAGGAAAACAGAAAAGTACAAAACCTTTTTAAAGAAGGAAGGAAGATTTGAATTCTGTAAAGGATGCACAGTGAACTGTTACTTTGAACCCTCATTTGCTTTCCCAACCAATCTTTACGCAGTTGCAGGACTCACATCAAAATTTAAATACAGCTACAATAAACTTGTAAAACAGAAGTTAAAGAAAAAATTAAATCCGGGAGTTAATACTAAGTGAAGAGCTGTTTATTAACTTTATCTCTTTTCGTTTTTTTAAGTTTAAATACCTTTCCGCAGACGGCTGATGAATGGTTCCCTGATGAATTAAATATTCAACCGTTTACGGCAAATTATTTAGAACCGAAAGCTGGATTTGAATATTTAGTTGATATAAATAAAGTTCAGATTAATATCGGTACATCACGGGATATCTACCATTATTATGATGACAAAACAACTATATCTTTCGGAGCAGATCTTTTTACTTACACAAGAGCCCGTGTACAAAGTAATTTTAAATTTCCAGTAGAAACAATAGATTACATGTTTGGGGTAAATGCAGGCTATAAAAAAAATGATGGCAAGAAAGAAATCGGATTACGTTTTCGATTCAGTCATATTAGTGCACATTTGGTTGATGGTTTATACGATGCAGAAAATGAAAGCTGGCTTAATGGTAGAGAGCCATTTGTTTACAGTAAAGAGTTTTTAGAACTTTTCCCTTACATCAAGAAGGATGGCTATAGAATTTACCTTGGGGTGACATATATTATTCATGTTATTCCTGATTTAATTAAGAAAGGGATTTTCCAGGCAGGTTTCGATTATTATATTTTACCACTGCGGAATTCTTCTTTCATTCCATTTATTGCTTACGATTTTAAGCTATCAGGGATTAAAAAATATTACGGTAATAACATTGTTACAGCAGGTATTAAATTTGGTGAGCCCTTATCAAGAGGTTTATCTATTTTAATATCTTATCTATCGGGTAAAAGTGTGCACGGTGAATTTTATGATATTTCAGAAAATTATTGGACAATCGGATTAAACTTGGATTTATAAAAAATGGCTGAAGATTATAATCAACATACAACAATGCATCAGAAACCAACTTCTTCAAAAAAAAATGTTAAGAGTTATCTTATACATGCAGCACTTTTTATTGTTACGTTTATCACCTCCACAATTGCAGGAGTACAATGGACAAGCGCCGAATCCGGACCTTACGAGCTAAAGCAGTTGCTGGTTGGTCTCCCGTATTCAATTTCAATTATGTTAATGATCTCTTTTCATGAATTCGGACACTACTTTGCAGCAAAATATCATAAAGTTAAAGCAACACTTCCTTTTTATATTCCGTTTCCTCCCATTCCTTACTTTATAAATTTCGGAACGATGGGTGCTGTTATAAGGACAAAATCACCAGTAAAAACTAAAAAGGCAATGTTCGATATTGGTGTTGCAGGACCTATAGCAGGATTTATATTTTGTATAGCTATTCTTATCTATGGATTCTTAAATCTTCCTGGTGAAGAATACATCCTTACAATTCATCCTGATTATTTAGGCCCGGAATACGGTAAAGATTCAATTGGATTAGTCTTTGGTGATTCGATTTTATTTTCAACATTAAAATGGCTCTTTGTTCAACCGGGTCAGTTCTTTCCGCCGATGTCGGAGATCTATCATTATCCATACTTATGTGTAGGATGGTTCGGATTGTTCATTACTTCCATGAACCTTATACCTGTGGGGCAGTTGGATGGCGGACACATTTCTTATTCATTATTCGGTAAAGAAAATCATTTTAAAATTTCTATAGTTGCATTTTCTTTCCTCTTTATTTTTGGGATAGCCGGGTTGATAGATACGATGTTAGAATTTAATTACGGAATTGGTTGGGCTGGCTGGTTGTTATGGTCATTGGTCTTATATTTTGTTATTAAACTAAAACATCCTCCAATAGCCGATACCCGGGAATTGGACAATCGAAGAAAACTTGTTGGGTATATTAGTTTGTTTATACTTTTAATTTCTTTTTCTCCAACGCCAATTATGCTTAACATACCAGCTTAATAAATTTTGTATCTTCATTTTTACCTTGTGAGGAAGTTGCATAAAAGCAATATTTAATTATGCGGAAATTCGGTTTACTTTTAATCCCCCTGCTGTTTTGGGGATGCGATAAAACTTTTGAAAATATTATTGATGTTACCAGGGAAAATTACCAGGTAACCTCAATTAGCCCAACCAATAATGTTGTTTACAATCCAAACGATTCTTTAATTACTATAAGAATAAATTTTACATCTGGTAGCGAAGTTAGCGATGTAAGTTTTGATATGATTGCATCCGATGGTTCCTTATTAAACTTATCTCCGATACCTTTGTTTGATAACAATGATAATCGCTTTAGTAATCAGTTTCCTATGAGTGAATATTATCCTAACGGCATTTATAATCTTAAATACTATGTTAATGAGCAAACCGGATCCAACGCTCTGGTAGCGTGGGGGTCTTTTAAATACAACAACGGGCAGGATAATGTACCCCCTGTAATTTCAAATTTGATTGCACCAGATACTGTTGCAATTGGCTCTGATACAACATTTATCCATGTAACAATAGATGTACAGGATAGTAATGGATTAAGTGATATCGAGTTTGTATGGTTCGATTCTTTTTTGCCGAATGGAAATCCATCTTCCCAAAACCCTATTGCAATGTTTGATGATGGAACTAATGGAGACATAACCGCGGGAGACGGTGTATACTCGATAATTGTGATTTTGCCTCCGGTTGGTGTCACAAAAGGAACATATAGGTGGGAATTTGAGGCAAGGGATCGTGGGGGAAAATCGAGTAATATTATTATTCATTTTCTGGAAGTTATTTAATGCTGAAGTTTTTCGGGATAATTTTTACAATAATAGTGCTGCAAATTAGTTTATTAGCCCAGCTTTCACCTGAAACATATAATCTTCTTAATGATAATAGCTATTTAAACAAAGTTTCCTCATCAAACCCTGTTAGCAACAGCATACTCGATATAATTACAATTGGTGATACTGTTTGGCTTGGAACCAGCAGGGGAGTAAGTGTTTCATTCGATAGGGGAGAGAATTGGAATAATTTTTATAACACTACTGCATTTGGAACCGACAATGTTTCAGCAATTGGTTACGATAAGTACACCGGAACACTTTGGGCAGCAACTGCGAAAACA
>JAZGGS010000378.1:0-2092 GCA_036480595.1 Ignavibacteriaceae bacterium | reverse complement strand
TATGCGCAGGCATTGTATAAATCCGGCGAAACCCGTTTAGCCATTGCTGAATTTGTAAATCTTCAGAAGAAATTTCCCACATCAAAATATGCAGATAATTCTCTTTACACCGTTGGATGGATACATTTTCAGGAAGGTGATTTCTCCAATTCCATTGCTGAATACAGAAATGTATTAAAGATTTATAAAAATTCATCGCTGGCTCCAATAATTTACTATTCAATAGGAGATGCATTTTTTAACCAGGGTAAGTATGATTCTGCAATTGTTAATTACCAGCTGGTTCTCACTAAATCTCCATCATCCGAGTATGTGTTCGACGCTGTTAATGGAATTCAGTACAGTTATGTTGCTATGGGTGAATCGGAAAAAGCCGTTCAGCTTATTGATCAGTTTACTGCACGGAATCCTAACCTTAATTTTTCTGATCAGCTATATTTTAAGAAAGGGGAATTGTTTTACAGCCAGCGGGATTATGGAAACGCAAAGATCAGCTACCTTGAATTTGCAGCAAAATATCCGAAGAGCAGTTTTGTTCCGGAAGCTTACTACTGGATTGGTAAAAGTGCCGAGAATCTTGGTGAGAATGAAGAAGCAGTATTTCATTTTAACAAAGTGTTCGAGAAATATCCTGAATCAGAATCTGCAGCAGCGGCTGTGCTGGAAATAGGGAAAATTCAAAACGCTTTAGGAAATTACCAGGCAACTATTAACATATTTACAAATGCGCAATCTCAACTTAAAGGTTCGCCCCGCATGCCTGAAATTCTTTTTAACAAAGGAATGACTTACATAAATATGGATAATCTGCAAATGGCTTACGAAGTTTTTGATGAGCTGGTTATGTATTACCGAACAACCTTATTTGCAGATAAGGCAAAGTTTGAATTGGGACTGATAGACCTGGCTGTTGGAAGATTCGAGAAAGCAGATGCTTTTTTCTCCGATCTTTCCGGCAAAAGAACCGATGACCTTGGTGCAAGATCTCAATACTATTATGGATTATCTCTTTATGATCAGGAAAAATTCACTGAATCAATTTCTTCGCTGGTTAGAGTGCGTACTGTTTTTTCCAATTACGATGAATGGCTTACAAGGTCTTATCTTTTGTTAGGCGATTGTTATGTAAAACTTGGTGATAAACGCAAAGCTGAAGAAATGTACAGAACCGTTATCAGCAAACACCGCAGCGATCCGTTTGGTGAAGAAGCCCGGCAAAAACTGAGGAATTTATGATGATTAAAAAAGTAATATTCTTTCTTCTAATTTTTGTTGTAACAGCGTTTTCGCAGGATGGCAAAAATCCGAACGTAGAACTACCCGATTTTGTAATTACAGGTAAAGATATAGTTTCTGTTAGAAGAGCTGAAAAAATGAAACCGGGTTTTGTTGGCACAGTTACCAAAGAATTTATTAATCCTGTTTTTGCACCTGATGAGTTAGAGCTTGCACTATTATCAAATCCATTGGAAGGTGATTTAAGTTTGCTGGATTCATCTGATTTTTATAAAGGCAAATTTACTCTGGAAGCTGGAAAATATACATTACCTGCAGGCGAATTGAATTATGCATATCCATTTACGCGTGGAATGATTCACGGAAGAATGAAAGGCGATAACCAGCGTGCTTATATTGATAATAGCGACAAAGTTTATTATGAAGGTGCGCTGGATATAGATTATTCTCTTTCTACGGAAGAAAATGGTTTACCCGGAACCAAATTTACTTTGAATGGTAAACATGGAGTTAGTACTTATAAATTTTTTGGTTCAGATGATCCGGAAAGAGAAAGAACATTGAACGCCGGCAATGCATACTTTGGAATTAAAAATTTATTCCTAAAAGAATTTATTTTTGATGTTAACGTAGCAGCGGATTACACTTACCTGGATAAAGAAAATTTTGATGAATCTCTATTAAAATCTAATGCATTTGGCAGGCTGCAATTAGATAATTTTGGTTTGACGATAAAATCGAATTATCAAAAACAATTTTTAACTACTGATTTCCTTGGAAAAACAATTTCCGATTATTACTTTTTTAGACCTTCAGTTTCTTTAGAATTATTTGATTTTATAATGGCTGACCTTGG
>JAZGGS010000377.1:0-2346 GCA_036480595.1 Ignavibacteriaceae bacterium | reverse complement strand
CTTTTTAAAGATCTCAATTGCTTCATCAAATTTGCCGGCAAATAGAAATTGATAGCCGAGTGTATTTAAATCATTTTCATTAGCATCAGCAAATGCTTCTTCTTTTAATTGATTAGCTTCATCGCTTTTACCAAGTTCATTAAGTATTACAGCTTTTGTAAAAGTGTTGGTTACATTTTTGTTAATCTGTATTGATCTGTCAGCCCACTCCATTTAGGAAGCGACTGACACTTTTACATTCATTTAAGACTTTTCTAAATTACATACTAAATTAATAAAACTTCTCCATCTGCAAGCTTGACTAAAAATACAAAACCCACAAATAATATAATTGCCGTTCTTCTAATCGGATTGACGAGTACCCTCGTCGCTTATCTGTTTTATCCTGATTTTCTAGGCGACGATACTTTTATTCATATCGGGTTTATAAAGGACTTAACGAACAGCGAAGAATTTTCATTTGCCGGAACAAGAACTTACGGTTCAACTTCTCCACTATGGGTTTTAATGGGCGCCGCTCTTTCAAGAATATTTTTTTCGCCGGAGTTATCAATAAGACTGTTAAGCTTTCTGTTTTCGTTCCTTACTATTTTCCTAGCTTACAAAACATTAGTGAGCTTTAATTTAGCTCCTAAAATAATTTATGTTTCCGTTTTCTCCCTGGCGCTCAATCCTTTTTTTCTGCGTTGGGCACTTACTGGAATGGAAGTTTCTTGCTCAATGAGTGTTTTTCTTGTAATCTATCTTGTAGCAAAGAGTGAAAAGGAATTTGCTCCATACTTAATTGGAATCTTATTCGCTCTTGCAATGCTCATTCGTCCGGAGTTCCTGGGATTTTTTATCATATATATTCTCTATCAATTTTTCCAAACAAAGTCTGAAAGGAAAGAGTGTCTTGTTGTTTTACCGGTAACTTTAATTTTAATTTCGTGCTGGATACTCTTTACATATATCTACTTCGGAACTATAGCGCCAAACACGTATGTTTCAAAAGCCGGCGGCGGCATTTTCGGCTTCACATTTTATAATGCAATAAGAAGTCTGAAACTACTTGCTGGCGGAAACCTCTCTGAATTTATTCTGCTTTCCGCGCTTATGCTTCTTATAGTATATTTTATTTTCAAAGATAAAACGAAAGCGGTACGGCAGACTAAAGACTATTTGAGGCTGCTAAACGGGAGTGGATTAGTTTTACCTATTTTGTGGATTGCAGGATTTTATCTTTTTTACATCTTCAAAGATGTAACTATAATTTCCAGGTACTCGCTAATGTTAGTGCCTTTTTTGATTTTTTTTACCGCTTTCACAATCAATTATTTTTCCAAACAAATCAGTGAAAGAGCAATAACCTTTTTATTGATTCTTTATCTTGCTTTCTCCCTATTCGGATATGGTTATGTAACATTCACAATTGTAAAACCTGCAAGTGATGACTTTGTTGTTGGATTTCAGACAACATATAATGAATTAGCAAAAATTATAAAGGAAGACTCTGAAAATAAAAATGTATCTGTTGCATTAACTGATGTGGGAATAATTGGCTGCTATTCCGGTTCAAAGGTTTATGATTTTGCAGGGCTGGTTGATAGATCACGATTTGATTATGATAGCAGTTCTGAATATTTAATTGCGAAAAAACCGGACTATCTTATCCTCCGTGAGGAATATCAATTTAATGAACTTCTCCCCAATGACGTTGAATATGAAATTTTATTCAACAAAAAAATAGCCGGGTTTGGCATTAACCACTCGGCTCCAAGGTTTATAACTCTATACAAAATTTTCTGGTGAGAATAAGTATCACTATGAACATAAACTGATCATGAATCTTTACAAAGGTAACAGGTTCCGCCGTCAAGCACTGCGCCTGTGGCAGAAGGGATAGAAATAACAGTAAGAAACCAAAGTCTACTGAGCTATTGATAATGAATTATTAAGAAGCCGGAACAAATTGCCACGGCTTCAAATGAATAATTGTTAAAATTAAAATGCAGTTATTGATTTTTAGACATAAAAAAAGCCGGCTATAGTTTCAAGCCGGCTGATTTATTTTTTTTGAACAACCTATTTTGCTTTTAATTGAGCTAACGTTCCTTTAATTCTTTCCTGCTGGTTTTCCGGCGCTATTTCCAGAGCTTTTGAATAATACTTGGATGCTAATTCATTTTCTCCTTTATTCATGTAACCCTCAGCTAAGCTGTCATAAACATTCCAGGAATCAGGATTCATTTCAATATTCTTTTTAAAGATCTCAATTGCTTCATCAAATTTGCCGGCAAATAGAAATTGATAGCCGAGTGTATTTAAATCATTTTCATTAGCATCAGCAAATGCTTCTTCTTTTAA
>JAZGGS010000376.1:0-2399 GCA_036480595.1 Ignavibacteriaceae bacterium | reverse complement strand
GAAACAAGTGCCAGCACTGCAAAAATAAGCCACATAATGTCTGGTCGCTGCATATCGCGGGCAAATGCTGCATAAAGCTGCCCTGATAAAATTCCGCCAAAAAGATTTCCGAGTGCTACACACCAGTAAAAGTAACCCATATAAAGTGCAACTTTATTTGGTGGTGCAATCTTACCCGTATATTCTTTCGATTTTGGACTTGCCATCATTTCACCAAAAGAGAAAACAAATATTCCCGCAACAACAATCCAACCGAGTGTACCGAAAATTAAAATTATAAAACTCACTACGGTTATCATCACACCCCAAAAGATGGTAGTGAATGGTTTTAATTTAGTAACTAAAAAAGAAACAGCAATCTGGAACAAAATTATAGCCCCTGCATTTATATTAATTATATATTCCGGATTAACCTGTCCTGCAACTGCCATCGAGTTTTTCACTACTTCTATTGAACCGCTTAAACCAACTAAATTCATCAAGCCGCCGAGGGCATTCATAAGATTGGTTGTATCTGTAAAATCTCTAATGTATAGTGGAAGTGTGTAAAATATCTGGTTAAAGCTTGTCCAGAAACCGGACATCAAAAGAAGGAATAACCCAAAACGCCAATCTCCAAGTTTCATTACCGTTGCAAGCCAGGATTTCTTTTCCCCGCTACTGGATTTCTTCAGGAATAAATCATAAATATAATTCAGTGCTGCCCAGCCAATCACAATATATATAATTGCTACCCACGTAAATGTACCATCCGAGGTAAATTTAGAACCCATTACCAATACTACAAGCAAACCAAAAACAAAGAGGAAGAAGCGTCCGTTTCCAAGAACTTCAACCATATCGAGCAAAACCTGTTTAAGCGAACGTGCATCAGAGCCGCCTCCTTTTGTTGGAGGTTCTTTAAAGAAAATAAGAACAATAATCAGGTTGATGAAGATCCATCCAGATGAAGCAATAAAAACATATTCCCACGACCATCCTCTAACAATACCCGCAACTATTGGCCCAACAAACCCGCCAATGTTTACCATCATATAAAAAATACCAAAACCCATTGATGAAGTTTTATCCCCGGTAGTTTTTGAAACCGTGCCGATGATAACCGGTTTGAACATAGCAGCACCAAGTGCAACCAGCATAAATGCAAGAAAGAATGTAGGAAAAGTTTTTAACTGACCCAGCAAATAGTATGAAGGAATAAGAACAATAAATGCAGCAATCAACATCTTCTTAAAACCATACCTGTCTGCCAGGGCGCCCGTTACAACCGGAAATAGGTAAAGAAAAAAAGTTACCACACCCTGCAGCACTCCTCTATCTTCATCTGTAAAACCCAAACCGCCTTTGCCAACAGCACCAGTAATATAAAGTGATGAAACAGCAAAGAAGCCGTACCATGCCATTCGTTCAAATATTTCTAATGTGTTTGCTACCCAGAAAGATCCGGGAAATTCTCTTAATCTTATTTTTTCTTTACTCATTACTTCCTTTGGATGAATTTGGAAATGCGTATTTGCGAAACATTAAATAGGTATTATGGTAATAAACGATAACTATAAAATTAAATTGTTGCTAAATTACGGATTGATGCTTACCAAATCAAACTATTTTAATGGATGAAATAAGTTTTATAGGGTTGAGCATCAATCAAGTTGAATAATCTGGATTGAGTGGCTATATTTCGCTTCACCAAAAATAAAGGATACTATGAAAACAAAACCATTACTTAAGACTGATTTTCCAAAATTAAAACTGTTTGCAAGAGGTAAAGTAAGAGATATTTACGAAGTGGATGATTATCTTTTACTTGTTTCTACAGACCGCCTCTCTGCGTTTGATGTGGTAATGGACCAGGGAATTCCTTTTAAAGGAATGGTTCTTACTAAAATATCTGAGTTCTGGTTTAACTTTACTAAGGATTTAATTCCCAATCATATAATCTCGACTAATGTTGATGAATATCCTGATGTCTGCAAAGAATATACAGAGGATCTGCGTAACAGATCGATGCTTGTTAAAAAGGCAAAGGTTGTTCCTATTGAATGCATCGTTAGGGGATACATTTCCGGCTCCGGGTGGAAAGATTATAACCGTACTGGTGGGATATCCGGGATAAAACTTCCGCAAGGTTTAAAAGAATCAGAAATGTTTAACGAACCGATCTTTACACCATCTACTAAAGCAGAAATTGGTGAGCATGATGAAAATATTTCTGCAGAGCAGGCAATGAAAATTACTGATAAGGAAACTTTCGAAATTCTAAAAGATTCTACTCTTAAGGTGTTTAACAAAGCTGCTGAGTATGCTCTTGATAAAGGAATTATTATTGCTGATACCAAATTCGAATTTGGAAGATTTAATGACGACATAATAATTGTTGATGAAATCTTAACCCCCGA
>JAZGGS010000375.1:0-3214 GCA_036480595.1 Ignavibacteriaceae bacterium | reverse complement strand
ACACTATCTTCATCAAGGTTTAAAACCATACCGATTACATCATTTGGAAATTCAACCAACTCACTTGCCATAACTTTGCTTAACCCATAAACAAGTGCAATTCCATCTCCAACCTGCAGCACCGTGCCAACATCATAAACATCAACTTCACTTTCAAAACCCGATAGTTGTTTTCTTAATATTACCGATATTTCATCTGGTCTTACTTCAGCCATTTCATTATCCTTTAAATTCTCCTGATTAATTTTTTGATATGCTGCCGTACAGTAACTGGTTCTTTAACAACCCCAGTTGATGATGAAGCGATGCGTCAAAAAGCGTATCACCCGCCTTGGCAACAAAACCGCCAATCAAGTTTTTATCAATCGTGAAGGTGAGTCGGACTTTTTTATTTAAAGTCTTTTCAAGGTATTCTGTAAGCGCTCGTTTCTGTTCTTCAGAAAATTCATACACTGTTTTAACAGAGACTTGTGCTTCTCCGAGGTGCTCATCCCTCAATTCTAAAAACCTGGATGCAATTGTGCACAATAGATTTTCTCTTTTCTTCTTAATTACAAAATCTACAAACTTAAATGTATCTTCATCAAATACATCTTTAAAGATTTCATTTAATATAGAAGATTTAACTTCCGGTTTTATGACCGGGCTTTCCAGGACTAATTGCAGTTTAATATTATCCTTCAAAGTATTTGAAAGAAGAATCATATCTTCAGTTATCGCTTCCAGCTTATTCTTTTCAACAGAATCTTCCAGCAGCGAGGTTGCATACCTATGTGAAACTTTAAAATCAGTCATAGCTTAATTCTTCATTACATCTTTCAAGTAATTATCAACTATATGCTTGTTCTTATCCGCATCAAGATTTTGTTTCATAATCTTTTCTGCAGCATTAACCGCAATTTTTGCAACCTGGTCTTTTAACTCTTCAAAAGCAGAATCTTTCTTTCTTTCGATTTCTACAGCCGCCTCTTCAATTAATTTTTTTGCCTGCTTTTTGCTCTCTTTTAACAACTGTTCTTTAAGATTTTCTGCATAGGAACGGCTTTGCTCTATTATTTTTTTCGATTCTTCTTCAGCTTTTGCAAGGTTTGCCTGGTTTTCATCCAGAATCTTTTGTGCATCTTTATTTGCTTTTTCTGCTTTTTCCAGGGAATCTTTTATATCTTTTTCTCTCTGGTTCAAAGCAGAAAGAATCGGTTTCCAGGCAACTTTTTTTAGAATAAATAAGAGAATAAGAAAAGTTACAATTGTCCAGATAATCAATCCCGGATTAACATCCAGCAAAGTACCGTTACCGCTTCCTGATGCTAATACTCCAAGTAGAATATTTGCGAGCATTTTAAAATCCTTATCTAGTTAATAACAATGGTAATGATATACCACTATTTATGCTTTTATTGCAAGAAGAATACAAATAACTAAACCAAAGAAGGCAACACCTTCAATAAGAGCTGCAGCAATAATCATCGAAGTTCTTATTGCGCCAGCAGCTTCCGGCTGCCTTCCACTTGCATCCATTGCAGAACTTGCAAGTTTACCAATTCCAAGCCCAGCACCAATTACAACTAAGCCCGCTCCCAAACCTGCTGCTAACCAAGCTAAATCCATTTATTTATCTCCTTTAATTTATTGTTATTATTAATGTTCCTGATGTACAGCCATCCCTATAAATAATGATGTAAGGATGGTAAAAATATACGCCTGAATTAACGAAACTAATATTTCCAACAGGTAAATAAAAACTGCAAAAAGAATAGCTCCGGGGGCAACAAACACGGTACCCATAAAGAAAATCAAACCAAGTAAGGATAAAATTACAAAGTGACCTGCAATCATATTTGCAAAAAGTCGTATGCAAAGTGCAAATGGTTTTGTAAATAATCCTAAAATCTCTACTGGTATCATAAGAACCAGCAGAACTGGAGGAATACCATGAGGTATCAATCCCTTGAAATAACCGAAAAATCCATTTTGCCTTATGCCGCCAATTTGAATCATAAAAAAGGAGCAAATTGCTAGTGAAGCTGTTACTCCAATGTTACTTGTAAATGTTGCAGACCAGGGTAAAAGCCCTAAAAAGTTTCCAAATAGGATAAAGAAAAAGAGAGTAAGCAAATAAGGAACGAACTTTTCATAACCTTTACCAATAGTGGTTTTGGCTATCTCATCTCTTACAAAAATTATAAATACTTCAAAGAAATTGGTAATTCCTTTTGGTATAGGCGACTTTTTATACTTTCTGGAGACCAGAGTGAATATCAGCAAAATTATTATTGCTGTAATCCACATAAAAATAACATGCTTTGTTGGGGTAAAATCGATTCCAAATAAAGTGGGAAACTGAGGAATGTGAAGAGTAAAAAGCGGTTCAAAATCCAACTCCCTGGAATCCATCACATGATGAAGTATCCACCCACTATCACTTTCACCCGAATGTTTTAATGAATCAGCTGCAACTTTTAATGAATCAACCGCAGTACTCAATGGCATATAACTCTGTTATTTTTCTCTGAGATTTAAGTAAATTATTTCGATTATTAGATAAAAAAAGTAAAAAAATAAGAGAGAAAATATAAAGGTAATCTCATTTATTTCCAAGAAAGCCAGCACAACAATTAACAGAATAAGCAGTAAACTTAGGCGAAGTAGGAGTCCACCATACAAAGATTTTAGGAATTTTTTATCGGAACGGTTAATTCCCCAAGAGAGGAACCCCAATCCCATCAGAAAATTAAAATAAGCAAGTAAATCCCCTATCAGAATAGATTTAAAGAAAATCTGATCCAAGGATTCATTCAAATAGAGAATGGTTAAAATAATTAAGCTAAGCAACCCGATTGAGATGCCGAAAAACAGAACATTTTTTGCAGAAATCATTTACCGGGTTTTAAAACACTTTTAATAAAATTATATAATCCGGCAAAAACACCTAAAAAAGCAAAGATGATAGTTAGAATTGGTGATAAATCAAACTTACCATCTAACCAGATACCTAAAAACACCATAACTGTAACAGTAATTGCCAGTTGCATTCCCAGACCTACGTAGGGACCTACCTCACGATAGACCTTGGAAATATTTTTTAACTTATCCGGGTTTGTTTTCATCTTTAACAAAGGATGTATTTGGGCTGCCGATACCTTTAACATCGCCCATATTACTCTTTCCATCAAACTTGGCACCAGCTTCAACTACCAGTATCTTAGTAAATAAA
>JAZGGS010000374.1:0-18627 GCA_036480595.1 Ignavibacteriaceae bacterium | reverse complement strand
GTAGTAACAGATCCGAATATTTTATCTTCTTCACCAACCTGAACAGGAATAGTAATGGAAACTTTTTCCAGTTTGGCAGCTTGTTTTTCGGCAGCACTAAGTTCCTGCTGGGTCTTCTTTGCAACATTTTGCTTCTCTTCTTCCAGCGCACGTATGTTACCCTTTAATGCAGCGTAAGCAATTTTGTGCGGAAGGAGATAATTTCTTGCATAGCCATCTTTAACTTCAATCACATCGCCAATTTGACCTAATGGTTCGAAGTTTTGCCTTAAAATTACTTTCATCTTAACTCCTGTTAATGCAATCTATCTGACTGTATCAGAAACATAAGGCATTAAAGCCATATGCCTGGCACGTTTAATTGCAATTGATAATTGTCTTTGATATTTAGCGCTGGTACCGGTAATTCTTTTAGGAATTATCTTACCCTGCTCAGTAGTATATTTTTGAAGCAACTTTACATTCTTATAATCAATGTACTTGATATTATTTTGTGTAAACCTGCATATTTTTTTTGTTCTAATTTCTTTCTTCACTATCAGTTCCTTCTTCTTTTATTAAATCAGATTCTTCACTTGATAAAAATTTATCAAATGAATCTCCAGTATAATCGGTACTAGTAACTTCTTCTGCATCTCCGGTTCCATCTTTATTATCAAACCCGTTTTTATGAATAAGGGTATTCGGTTCTGTATCTACAAATTTACTTCTTTTATTTAAAAATTGAATTCTGCGGGCTTTAATTTCCACAATACTTCTATTACGTCCATCATCAGATTTCCAGCTTCTGCTTTGAAGTTCTCCATCTACCAGAACGGCGGAACCTTTCTTCAATCTTTCTCTGCAACTTTCAGCTAACTTATTCCAGGCAACAATTCCAACGTAACAAACATCTTCCTGCCATTGATTAGTGCTGTCTTTATACTTCCTGTTAGAAGCCAGCGTAAAATTAACAACCGGTGTTTGGTTTGTTGTTTTTCTGAAAGTAGGATCTTTGGTTAAATTTCCAGCAACTATAACAAAATTTATTTCCGGCATTTTCAAGTCAGCCATATTTTAATCCTCCGTACTATCCTAAATTATTGGATGTTCTTAGGTTCATTGTTTTTTTCTTCATTTTTCTCTTCACTTTTTTCGGTCTCTTTAACAGCAGGTTCGGTTACTGCTTTTTCTTCTTCCAGTAAAGCGGCTGCCTGCAGTTTGTTCTGTTCGAACTGCTCCAGGGCATCTTTGCTCAGTTTAATGGTAAGATACCTTAAAACACTCTCATCTAATTGGAAAAATCTTTCGAGCTTTAAGACAAAATCAGGCGATGAATTGTATTGAAAAATAATATAATATCCGATTTTGCTTTTTCTAACCATGTACGCCAATCTTTTCCTACCCCACTCTTCAATCTCTATGATCTCACCGCCATTGCTCGTAATGGTTTCTTTGATGTGGTTTATAATGTTCCCAATTTGGTCATCTTCTAAAGAAGCATTAATTAGCACTGCACTTTCATAAACTTGTGTCTTCATTAATGTCTATCACCTCCCTATGGTCAATTAGGCCCTTATTTTAAGGAATAAGAGCAGGGTTGATAAATAATTCAATTAAAACGTGTTGAAATTTATTTAATTATTGGCGCAATAACAAGTGCAATTACAGCCATTAACTTTATTAAAATATTAAGCGATGGCCCTGAAGTATCCTTAAACGGATCACCAACGGTATCTCCAACTACTGCTGCTTTGTGCGGTTCTGAACCTTTAGCGTAGTATGTGCCATTAATTTTAATTCCTTCTTCAAACATCTTTTTAGCATTATCCCACGCACCTCCGGCATTAGATTGAAAGATAGCCATTAACACACCGGTTACAGTTACGCCTGCAAGCAATCCGCCCAGCATCTCCGCTCCGCCAATCATACCAATTAAAACCGGAGATAAAATTGCAAGCAATCCTGGCAATACCATCTTTCTAATTGCAGCATTGGTTGATATTTCAACACACTTACCATATTCTGCAACACCATCTGCCTGTTTGAATATATTTATATCATCAGCAGACCACTCTTCTTTATCCTTCCCTTCATTTCTTTTCATTACATCAAGCGCTTTACTAAGAGCAGGAATTGATTTAAACTGTCTTCTAACTTCTTCAATCATTGCCATAGCTGCCTGACCAACAGCACTCATTGCAAGTGCAGAGAAGAGGAACGGTAACATTGCTCCTAAAAATAAGCCGGCCATAACCGGCGCCTTGGAAATATCTATAGATTTGATGCCTGCTGAGGTCATATAAGCACCAAACAATGCAAGCGCCGTAAGTGCTGCCGAAGCTATTGCAAAACCTTTACCAATAGCCGCTGTTGTATTTCCAACAGCATCAAGTTTATCAGTTCTTTGTCTTACTTCTTTAGGAAGCTCTGACATTTCTGCAATACCGCCGGCATTATCTGAAATAGGACCATATGCATCAACAGCAAGCTGAATTCCTGTATTTGAAAGCATTCCAACTGCAGCAATTGCAATTCCGTACAACCCGCCTAGTGAAAATGCAGCCAATATGGAAGCTGCTAAAATAACAACTGGCAGAGCTGTGGAGATCATACCTGTGCTGATACCCGAAATTATATTTGTAGCTGACCCGGTTAAGGATTGCCTGGCAATAGCTCTTACAGGTCGTTTACCAAATCCAGTATAATATTCTGTTATAAGACCAATAAGTACGCCTGCAACTAACCCGATTACGGTAGCAAGGAAAATATTATTGGCAGTAATCGTATAAGTTTCTCCGTATAATGGATCGTTAAAAATCCATTCAGCAGGTAGTACCCAATTAATAATAAAATAGAGAGCAATAATCATTAAGAAAGAAGAGCCAAACGCACCAAGGTTCAACGCTTTTTGCGGATCTCCTCCTTCTTTAACCCGCACAAAGAAAGTTCCTAAAATTGACATGACAATTCCAATAGCGGCAATTAAAAGAGGAAGAAGCACAGCGCCCAGTCCGTTAAACTTATCAGAAAATTCAGGAATGCCAAAGAATGCAGTTCCAAGTACCATAGTTCCAATAATTGATCCAATATAAGATTCGAAGAGATCTGCACCCATACCAGCAACGTCACCAACATTATCACCAACATTATCAGCAATAGTAGCAGGGTTTAAGGGATGGTCTTCAGGAATTCCTGCTTCAACCTTTCCAACAAGGTCTGCTCCAACATCGGCAGCTTTTGTATAAATACCACCGCCAACACGCGCAAATAATGCGATGGAAGAAGCACCAAAAGAAAAGCCTGTAAGAACAGTAATTACCCTATTTAAATCCTGAACCTGCTCAACTCCAAACATATTTCCATAGATTGCGAAGAGTGTACCAAGACCAAGAACTCCTAAACCAACAACTGCAAGCCCCATAACAGAGCCGCCGGCAAAAGCAATTTCCAGCGCTTTACCTAGCCCTGCCCTTGCAGCATTCGTAGTTCTAACATTAGCTTTTGTTGCTACTTTCAAGCCAATAAAACCCGCCATGGCAGAACAAAAAGCTCCAACTAGAAAAGATACAGCTATTATCGGCGATGATTCCTCGGCGTTTGCACTTACAGCAAGTAAAATTGCGACGGATATTACGAAGATAGAAAGAACTTTATATTCAGCTTTAAGAAAAGCCATCGCACCTTCGGCAATGTGGCTGGCTATGCTTTTCATTTTATCTGTGCCCGCATCCCGTTTATTTACCCATGCCGATTTAAACAGGGTGAAGAGAAGGGCTAAAATGCCAAACAAGGGTATTATGTAGAATAGAGTATGCATATAAATCTCCTGATTTCCTTAATTATCTTTAAATTAAATTTTCTTTCTCTTCATTAAAAAGCATACTGTTGGCTTCTAACATTTTACCAGTGCCGCCAGTAATAAATTCTCTAATTAGTGTTGAACTGTTTTTGAAAACATTAGTAAGAATAGGTTCTGCCGCATCGTTAAAATCGGATAGAACATGGTTTGCCAGTTTTTTATCTTCCGTACTCCTGCCAACACCTATCTTAATCCTGGGAAAATCAATTGTGTTAAGATGATAAATTATTGAACCAAGCCCATTGTGTCCTCCGTCTTCACCCGAAAGCTTTACCTTGAAAGATCCAATATCCAGGTAAACATCATCACAAACCACGAGCAAGTCTTCCCGGGAAAGGTTAAAATTTTTAACTACATCTTGTGCAGCAATACCACTTTTATTTACATAAGTAGTGGGCTTAATTAAAACATAATCGGTTTGGTCAATTGCACCACTAGCCTGGTAATAACTATATTTTGAAGGAATAAAATTGATGGAGTTTAATTTTGCAAAGTAATCGATTAACAGAAACCCAGCGTTGTGCTTGTTAAACCGGTAACTACTGCCGGGATTTCCTATTCCAATAATTGCCCGCACTCTTATAAGGATTCTTTTTCTTCTTCTTCTTCCTCAGGTTTTCCTTTACCAATAACTTCCGGTTCAACACCCTCTTCTTCTTCAGCAAACTCCTCAGTTACTTCAACCTCTTCTTCCTGAACCTTCTGATGACCTACAGCAACTACGATGGCATCACCGGAGTTTAGCAGGATTACGTTCTCAACGCTTAGGTCAGAAACGTGAACCGAATCACCAATAGTTAATTCAGATATCTCAATGGCAATATGTTCCGGAATATGTCTTGGTAAACACTCAACTTCTAGTTTGTGCAATATATGCTGCAACAATCCGCCTTCTTTAACGCCAATAGGACTGCCCAATAACTGAACAGGAACTTCTAACTGGATCTTCTCGCCCCTGGTAAGCCCTAATAAATCAAAGTGAATAATCTCATCGGTAACAGGATCGAACTGTATATCCTTAATAATACATTCGAGTTCTTCTTGTCCTTGAATCTTTAGTGAAATGAGATGGGCTTTAGCAGTATAAACCAACGGATGGATCTTTTTTTCTAAAACATCAACTGGAATTGTGTCTGAATGTTTCGAATAAAAAACACCCGGCACTCTGCCTTCTCGTCTTAACCTGTTCCTGCTTGCTTTGCTGGTGTCTTTTCTTTCATTAGCTTCTAAAGTTACAGTTTCCATTAATTCTCCAAATGTAAGTTAACTTTTATCAATATTAAATAACGAACTAATAGACTCGTTATGAAATGTCCTGTGTATTGCTTCTGCGAATAAATTTGATGCTGATACTATTTTTAGTTTATCTGATTTTCCCTTTCCTTCAAGGTTTATTGTATCGGTAACAAACAACTTTGAAAGGCTAGAATTATTTATTCTTTCCATTGCCTTGCCTGATAAAAGAGGATGAGTAATGGCACCATAAATATGGCTCGCACCCTTGTTTTTAAGTGCCTCTACGGCTCCAACAAAAGTGCCTGCAGTATCTATCAAGTCATCAACAATTAATACTTCTTTATTCTCAACATCTCCAATAATATGTACAACCTCTGCAACATTCTGTTTTGGTCTTCGCTTATCTATAACCACCAGTGAACTACCCAGCAGCTTTGCGTAAGCCCGTGCAAGTTTAATTCCACCAACATCGGGTGAAACAATTGCCAAATCGTTTTTAAGATGATCAAACTTATCATAAAAAACAGATGAACCATACAAGTGATCGAAAGGAATATCAAAAAATCCTTGTATTTGCGGTGCATGCAGGTCCATTGTAATCACCCTGTTTGCACCTGCAACAGTAATAAGATTAGCCATTAGTTTTGAAGTAATAGCTACTCTCGGTTGATCCTTCCTATCCTGGCGTGCATAACCAAAATATGGTATTACTGCCGTAATCTGCTTTGCAGAGGCCCGGCGCGCCGCATCTATCATAATCAACAATTCCAGAAAGTTATCAGCCGGCGGGTTTGTAGATTGAATAATAAAAATATCCATTCCACGAATGTTTTCGCCGTATTTAACCCAAATCTCGCCATCGTTAAAACGCTTAAGCTCTATTGAACCTAATGGTTTACCAATTTTTTCAGATATTTTTATAGCAAGCGGAAGATTTGAACTTCCGGAAAAGATCATATAATCGTTAGTTGCCATATCAGCTTTATTCAACAGAATCTGTTTAAAAATAGAAGACAAATATAAATAAATCACGAAGTTAAATCAAAAAAAATAAGGGGATGAAATTAAGGAAAATCGCTGCTAGTATTCTTTATTTAGCTATTCTTCTTTCTGAATAGGAAAAATATCACCAGCAGCAAAACAAATCCTGACAATATAAAGATCCAGGCCGGCGTTTCCTTCAATTTGAAGGGTCTGAATGTAACGGAAATTGTTTTTCCTCCACCAATTTCTGAAAGCGCATACAGCCAGGTAAGAGTTCTTCCGGAAGAAGTGTGAGCATTGTGAGTAATTATATCTCCTGCAAATGTATATTGGTAGCTCACATAATAGGCACTTCCATCAATACCAAAACCGGTTGCTAATGGCGGAATAAACTGGCTGAAAACTATATGCCCTGCAGCGCCTTCCTTAAATGAAAACTGGGCATCGGAAAAAGCTTTGGTTTTATTAAGTGAATCTATATGTGTAAATGTTAAATCCAGAACAGCATGAGTTGTACTATCGGTAGTATCCTGGTAAACTACTACATTTTCCACAATACTGTATTCAGAAGTAAATTCTTTTTTGATAGAATCGGGAGTGAAAATTCCTATTTTGCTAACAACGCTGGCACTTTCTGCATCAGGCAGCAGCATCCAGTAATCAATATGCATTGAACCGGAACCATCAATAGCAAGCTTAACTTCCTGGTAATAATTTAAGCAGCCGGTAAGTATAAATGGCAGAATAAGAATGATTGACAATTTTTTCACGGCAATAATATTCTATATTTTTTTTAGTATAAATAAGCAATTTGCCCCCAACCTGAATTTTATTTTTTTAAGATGAATCAAATTTATAGAAAATGTTAAATTTTTTCATAAGTTTCGCATTCATTAATACCAGAGAAAGACGAGTATGCCAACTTACGATTATAAATGCACAGAATGTAATCATACATTCGAAATTTTTCAGCAGATGACTGCTGATCCGATAACTAAGTGCCCTGAGTGCGATGGAGCTGTAAAAAGACTTATTGGAACCGGGGCCGGACCTATTTTTAAAGGTAGTGGATTTTACCAGACTGATTATAAAAACCGTTCAGTAAGTAGTGCGAATTCAAATCCAGCTAAAACTGCTAAACCCAAATCTTCAGATAAAGAGAAAAAACCTTCAGGTAAAAAAACAACTGACTAGCGGTTGTAAAGTTGAACTTCCTTTTTGTCCCTACTAATTTTCAATTTTTTGTGGGAGGCTTGTTAAAGATAGACTGCTTATTAAAAATCAGCACCAAGAGAGAAGTAGAATTTCGGACTCGAAAATCCTTCTATATTATAAGCCCAGGCAACATCAAACCTTAGTAAAAAATATAAGAAGAAGACACGGGCACCCACACCTGTACCGATCAACAAATCATCGGTAACAATGTTTCCTAATTCATCCCGTTTAAATAAGCTAAGCTGTTTATTTTCATACCAGGCAGTTCCTACATCAATAAATGCTACGCCAATTATGTTATTAAATAATAGCGGTAATCCGCCTGTAAGCAGGTAACGGATAAGAGGGAAACGCAATTCAATGTTCATAAGGGCATATCGCGTACCAATCTGTTCTGAATAGTTATAACCACGAAGCGGTAAAGCAGCAGTTAAAAATGCAAAGTCAGAAGCTGATTCGATTGGTACTTCGGTAGTGGAGAATGATCTGTTTATCCAGTTTTCAATTCCACCTATGAAAAACCTTTGCGGATTATGCCCATCAGAATAACCGCCCGAAAACCGGAGAGCCAATGAATGATCTGTAAAAAATCTTAAGTACGTTCTGTAATCACCCATAATTGAGTAGAAGCTAAGCTTTGGATCGGCAATACCTAGGTTACCAAAAACACTTAACCTGTAACGTGTCCCCTCGATAGGCGCCGTGTAACCCCAAAGCACATTATCGTGAACAAAACTTATTGAAGGTACAACGAATGAGGCACTTTCGGAAGTCTCTATCGCGTTATCAAGGTTTTCGCTGGATACGTTAAGCCAGCTAAGCCCGCCATCAAACCTGTAATATTTATTTAGCGGAAGACTTGCAGTGCCTACAAAACCAAAATTCCTGTACCTGAATAATTGTGCTGAGAGGCGTCCGTCTTGTCCAACGCGCGACACCCTTAGAAACCGCGCCGTGTGAAATCCTTCAATTCCAAAGTTTACTCTTTTTGCAAGGTAATAGTAAGCCAGCCCGTAATCGCTGTTCTTAAGATCAATCTGCAAGCCGGTAATTCCTATTAACCTGTGATTGCCAAGAACATCACTAAAAGAGATTAAGGTTGTGCCAACCAAACCGTAAAGAGTACTATAACCTGCATTAGCGTATACAAGATCGGGTGCAAAATTTATTTTGTATTTGTGTACTTTAAAATTACCCCGTTCATCCAGGTTATCGGTTGGGTTAAACATATCATCATCAACATCTTCTCCGTTGGCAACAATTGTTTCGCCACCAAAAACGTAATTTCCAAAATCAATCTCTACAGAATCTCCATATACTTTTGATGAGTCAACAAAATTTCCTGTAAGGAAAATAGATGGTTCTAAATCGGATGTATCCCTGGCAGATATGCTTACTTCTGTTTCATCTTTTTCACCCGAAACAATTAGTTTTGGAGCATCCAGATCCAGCATTCCTTTTCTAAATTTGGTAAGAGGCAGTTCCTCTAATTCTAAATCTATATCAAACGGATTGCCAAGTGTAAAGATGTTAAAGGAAGATTCGTATAAAGATGAGAATGCAAGTTTCTCACCATCGCGGGAAGTAGAAAGCTGGTAGAGCCCTGCTTGTGAATTTGTAATAGGAATTGGTTTGATATCCATAATATCACTTACATTAACATCATTAGAAGAAAAAACAACTCTTTTTTTGTAGATGTTATTTATTCCATTTAAATCAGAAATGAAAAGGATTTGAGTATCATCTTCGCTAATTAAAGGAGAACTTTCATTACTTCCGGGCATATCAGTAATTCTTTGAACATTTCTGGTTTCAACATTAATGGAATATATCTCTGTCTGGGTATAATCGTGTTTATAAATCCTGAAACCTTCTGATACATCATTCATCGTAAGATAGCTGTTCCTGTCTGAAGCAAAGAAGATTTTTTTACCATCGTGAGACCAGCAGGGATCAGTATCGGTAAAGATATCATTAGTAAGGTTTGTTATTTCTTTGGTTTCAAATTCATATAAGTAAACATCAGTTTGTTTTGCTGTTTGCCCGATAAAGGAGAGATATTTACTATCCCACGACCAGGCGACGCTGTGAACGGCATCCAGTTTTATTGGAAGCGTATAATAGTCTTCTTCCTCAACATCAATAATATATATTAAATCATAACCATGGCTAAGCGCAGCAATGGCAATTTGTGTTCCATCCGGCGACCATGTTAAACCGGGCGTTAGAATGTTTAGCTCTTCAAAGTTTGGTGAGTTGTTTCCTTCTGCCAGTTCTTTAATTATTGTGCCGTCATTGGCATCCATAATATAAAGACTGAAAAAGAAATCCCTGTTTGTGATAAATGCAATTTTATCTCCCTGTGGTGAAATAGCAGGACTGGTATTATAAAATCCATCATCTTCTTCCGAATCGGTAAGTCGTTTAGCATATTCATCCGGGTCTTCTGTAATTTCTATATCCGGCCAGTAAACTCTCTTAATATCTTTCCTCCATCTTTCATTTAATTCTTTAAGTGAAAGACCTATTGTTTCCTTTAAAGCCCCATCAACGTTGCCAACACCTCTAATTGCGTTAACAAGTTCACCTATTTTTTCTCTTCCATATTTTTTTGCAATGTAGTAAAACACTGCCTGTCCACCGCGGTAAGCAAAATACCCACTTAAGTTCTGTATATCGGGTAAGTACTCTCCAATAGCAGCATCCCTTATAAACATATCAGTATCTTCATCCCAACCCAGTGCCTGGTATTCTGCCATGCCTTCATTAAACCAAAGAGGCACTTGCAGCGATATTTTATTAGAAACAATATTTTGTATCGATCCACCATAAAACATATCATTTAAAACTGCGTGTACAAGTTCGTGATGAATAAGATGCCGGTATTGTTTATAGGAACCGGCAAATTGTACAACCACCCTGTTTTTAAAGAGTTCTGTAAAACCCTGTATGCCCTCGCTTAAGTAAAAATCGGTTACATTGGTTTCCTGGAAATCATTTTGTGAATTGTAAATAATAAGAGTTATACGATTATTTACTGAATAATTGAAACTTCCCTGGATTTTGCTTAATGCATCTTCTGAAGCATAAGCAGTAAACTCTGCAAGTGTTTCACCGTTATCTGTAAAGTAAATATCAAAGTGGTTTGTCTGAATGTAATACCATTCAAAATATTTATACTGCACTTTGTTCTGACCAAACTGGGCTAAAACCAAAGACTGCAAGCAAACAATCAGCAGGAATGTTTTCAATATAATTTTAGTAGACTTCATTTCATTTATCTTCAATTATTAAAAAGTCAAGTTCTAATTTTTCTATATCAGCCCGTATCAATTTTACATTAATTCTATCACCTAATCTATATTGTTTTTTAGTTCTTCTGCCAATTAATGAATATTTTTTCTCATCAAAAACGTAAAAATCTCCCTCTAAATCTCTTACTTTTATCAATCCTTCAGCAAGAATCTCGGTTAATTCAACAAACAAGCCAAAGTGAATAACGCCGGAAATAACTGCATGAAACTCTTCACCAACTTTAGCTGAAAGAAATTCTACCTGTTTTAATTTAACTGAAGCTCTCTCAGCATCTACAGCATTTCTTTCGCAGGCAGATAAATGATTACAAATTTTATCCAATTTTGCAAGGGAATAATATTTTCCTGATTTTTTAATAACGTTTTCAGCTACTATTCTATGAACAACCAAATCGGAATAACGCCTTATTGGCGAAGTAAAGTGTGTATAGTATTTGAAACCAAGTCCGTAATGCCCAATGTTTTCAGGGGAATAGACTGCCTTAGCCATCGACCTGATAGCGAGTTCGTTTATAACTGCCTCCTCTTCGGCTCCTTTTATTTGGGAAACTAGGTGATGGAATTGATTTGAAGGCTTTCCTGCATGCGGATTATAAGAATAACCCAACGATCTTACGAACCGTGTAAATTCACCAATCTTTTCCTCATCCGGAAAATCATGTACGCGAAATAAAAACGGAATTGAATTTTTAGCTGTTAGCTGTTTTGCAATAGTTCTATTAGCAAGGAGCATAAATTCCTCTACAAGCATATTACTTTCTTTTAAATATTTTTTAATTATGCTAACCGGTTTCCCGTTTTCATCCAGTTTAATTTCAACTTCGGGTGTAAAAAATTCAAAACTGCCTTCTCTTACTCTTTTCTTTCTCAACACTTCTGCAAGTTTATTCAGTGAAGAAATTTCGCTGCAATACTCACCCTTTCCTGTTTCAAGAATTTCCTGCGCTTCTTTGTAAGTGAATCTTCTGTTACTTTTGATGATCGACCTGCAAATTTCCGAACCAATTATTTTTCCCCTTTTTGTAATTTCGAAAATGACTGAAAAAGTGAGCCGCTCTTTACCGGGAATGAGTGAGCAGATGTTTGATGATAATTTTTCCGGAATCATAGGAATTGCTTTACCAACAAAGTAAACACTGTTTCCTCTTTCAAGTGCCTCATCATTTATTTTTGTACCGTCTTTTACATAGTGGCTTACATCGGCTATGTGCACACCTACAGAATAGTTTTCGTTATCAAGTATTTCAACCGATAATGCATCATCAAAATCTTTTGCATCATCAGGATCTATTGTAAAAGTGATTTTACCGCGATAATCTTTTCTTTCTTTCATTTCCTTTTCGGAAATTTTTGTTTTAATCTTTTCTGCTTCCGTCTCTACTACCGCTGGAAATTTTGAAGGAATACCAAACTCTCTTGCAATAGATATTACATCAATAAATGGAGAATCCCCTTTACCTAAAACTTCCAGCACTTCTCCTTCGGGATTCAGCATTTTATCATCCCACGAAAAGTTTCCAACTAAAACCTTATCACCTTTTACTGCTTTATTTAAACAGGCTTTATCAACATAAATATCGCGGTGAATTTTATTGTCATCAGGCGTAACAAAATAAAACGATTTTGATTTCTTTAATACCCCTACAACCTCTTTCCTGTTTCTTTTAACTACTTTATCAACCTGTCCTTCAAGGTTTTTTCCTTTTTGTTTTGCAAATAGAACAACCTCTACAAGATCGCCGTGAAATGCGGTGTCTAAGTTTCTAGCAGCAATAAATATATCACCGATGTTAGAATTTTTGGGAATTACAAAACCAAAGCCATTTTCATTTATTTGAAGATGACCAACAATTCTGTTGGAATCCGGGATAAAGTTAAACTTATACCTTTTTCCGCTTTTAGTTAAAAATTGTTCGATGTAAAGTTGATGCACAGTTGTTTTAAGCTCGTTGTACTCTTTATGGCTGTGTATTTTTAAACGATTAGCCAGTTCTTTATTCTTAAAAGTTCTAGCCGGATTTTTTTTGAAGAATAATTTTATTTTTCTTTTCATCTGTTTATACCTGTCCGCCTGAGGCGGAATTTTAAATTTTTGTCAGTCCGCCGCAGCGGAGAATTCGTATTATAATCACTTTCTTAGGTGCAAATAATCTTACATGCTCGTTTCTTACTAAAATTGGAAGCTGTATTTAACACCAAGTTCGTTAATCATTTCGCTGTAAGTACTCGATTCAAAAATCGGTTCCCTTCTTTCCAGCCGTAAAATTAAACGCGGAGTAATGGGAATAACAGGCCATTCAATTTTAACATTTGCTCGGCTAAAATCCTGGAATATTTGTGAAGTACCGCCTATCTCATATCTAAAGTCACCTGCCTTCCCAATCAAACTGAATTTGGTTTCAGTTCCAACCTGTCTTACCTGCACGCTGCGTACATAATCGCCAAGTTTATCATTTAGAAAGCCACCAACTATAGAACCGGCAAGCGATGCTGCAGTGGAAACAGCAAAGTTAGTCTCCTGCACAGAGGCATCCTCGGTAAACTTGCCAACAATAATAAACATCATTGCATCAGATGCATCTTTTGTTGCATCAAGTTCAAACTGTCCTCTGTTGGTGGGGCGCTTATAAATTTCGATGTTATTATCATCTTCAATAAAATTTGTATTAAGACTTTTAACCGGTCCTTCAAGTTTTATTCTTACCTGAACTTCATATTCATTAATGCTTGTGCGCGAGGTATCAGCGTCATAGTAGTTCTGATAAGTTCCCACAACATCCAGGTATGGATTATCCAACTCGCTCAAGAAACGGATAGAACCTTCTGCCTGGAACGTTTTAATAAAATCAAGTTTAGAACCTTCAAGTAATACAAGCTCGCCCTGTGCAAGCGGTTTGTTATTAACCACAGTATATTCAAAATTACCACCAAGATACGCTGTTAAATTCTGGTTGAATTCTCTTGATAAAACAAAGTCCATTCTAGCTTCATCTTCTACTTCAATTTTAATATCAATATCAAACGGAGTTTTGGAGGAAGCTTTTAATTCTTTACTAACAGATTCAGAAATAATAATCAAGCTGTCAATCTCATTGTCACCAACTGAATCAACTTCTGATTTAAAATGGTAAACAAATTTGTCCGTCTCGTTAGTAAAAGCAGAATTGGTTGGGGAGAAGGTAACGTTTGCTCCTTTTTTAAGTATAAGATCGGCAGTAAGTTGATTTTGGTTTTCATCAAGTTTATAAACAAGATCGTCTCGCGTTTCGATTACCAGGTCACCATAGAAAGAAGGATTTGCAGACCTGGAACTTCTGCTTAATAGTTTAAGCATTCCGCTAAGTGATATTTCAACTTCTGACGGTAAAAAATTTCTGTGAGTAAGATACCCGTGTCCTGTTAACGTACTGCTGTCTTTTGTCTCATCACTATTTTTAATATAAAGGTTCGATAGTTCAATCCTATCTTCATCAAACTTTAAATCCAACCCCGTGTAATATTTTAACCTGTTAGCTTGCAGGACAAAAGAAGCATTGTTAATATTTATAAATCCAAAAGTGTTTAAATTTTCCAATGTGCCGGTTGCGCTTACTTCAGCATTAAATTTACCCCGCATTTGGTGGATCTGGGAAACAGTACTTCCAAAGGGAGCCAGGTCCAATTCTGCTGCTTTTAAGCTTAAAAAAACATTTTTATCCGTTAGTAATGTCCCCCCACTTTTCAATGCAAGGTCTATTGGAATATTTCCACTAAAAATTAAATTAGGTTTATCGTTTTGCAAAACTCCTTTTACTAATTTTATATCAGCAGTTAGCTGTTGATTAGCATAACCAATAGAACTTGTTAGTGAACCGAGCGGTTGATTTATATAAGCGAAGTTATCAATGTTCAGATCAAGATTCAGTTCAGGAAAACCGGCAACGCCATTAAGCTGTGCAGAAAGGTTTATCAAACCGTGAAAACTTTCGTGCGGATGCAAACCCAAAAATCCAGTGCTTAAATCTTTACCTTCAATATCATTTAAATTCAGTGATAAGTTATGCTGCCCCTCTGTTGAGAGCGTACCAGAGAGAATGATTTCTCCACGGTTGTGTGTTAAAGTAAACTGGTTAAAATTAATTTGGTTTTCAGAATAACTCAAATCGATTTTATTTCTATTCACAAGAGTATAATCATTATAACTAAAGAGCAGGTCATCCAAAAGTACAGATACCTTGTCTCCGCTTATATCTACAATCCCATCGATTTCCGCCCTTATAATCTCTTCCATAACAACATTAAAATCTATCGTGGCAATGTTATTTTTATAACCCAGATCCAGGAAAAGATTTTCAAATTCGCTTCCAAAAAATACTTTCCTTACTTTAAGGTTTACTTCAGTTTCAAAGCCAGTAAGATCTGTGGATGATAATTTATCGCTAAATGAAAACTCAAGATCAAACTGAGAAAGATAAATCAGTTCCTTTCTATCCCAGAATTTAAAATAGTCAAGGTTAGTATTAATATTAGCAGCAATAGAATCGTTAAAAATAGTTAACTTGCCGTATAACTCGCCATCAATTTCAATTTTCGACCCACCAAGTATTAAAGAGAGCAGCTCAAAATCTTTAAACTCCAGCGCATAATTAAGATCAACTTCAGAACTCAAACTTTCTGCAAAAAAATCTTCATCATATTCTTCATCCTGCAAATCATCAATTTTAGTATTATCAATAAATTCTGGTGGTTGAATACGTTCAAGTTTATTAGTTAATGCAGTAGATAATGTTTTAGATTCAGTGCTTACTAAAGAAACCAAATCTGCTATTTTGAAATTACCGGATAAAGTAATATCTGCAAGATCTGAAATAACATTTATCACTCGCTGATCCGTTTCACTTCTTATATCAACGATGGTTCTTGTACTGTCAATTTTCAATCCCCTAATTGTTGAATTATCAATTATCAAACTGGCAAATAGGTTCAGATCATCCTGGTTAAAGTTTTCACCTTCACCTTCAAGAAAAAAATTAAGATCGCTTGGAATGTCCGATTCATCAAAAAGCGAACGGATATCAAACCCGTTTACACCGGCAGTAAATTTATAAGATGGTTTACTCTCATCAGTTATATCCAGATTAACATTTATTGAGCCGTCTGCATTACCGGAAACAAAAGAGAAACCGGTTTTTATTATTCCGTTATAGCCGTCTGCTTCAATATCAAGATTCTGAAAATAATTATTATCAATAGTCGATCCATCGGCGTTCAATTTAAACTGTGCTATAATAGTTCCAGGAGAAAAACCAACTCCTTTTAAAGATCCTTCGCTGTTCAGATCGGATGCTACACCGGCGAAGGGGGAAATATCAAAATTCCTGGTTTCAATATTTATATCATATTCAAATTCATCTTTTTCAAGATTAAGATGTGCGCTTGCTGTTAAATTTCCTTTATCTGTTTTTAGTTTTATCCCGCTGTTAAAATTCAACGGACTGCCTACAAAGCTTAAACCAGAGAAAGTTAATATTCCCAACTCTTCATAAACAGGCAGCTCAATGGTGTGCAATAAATTATTAGCATCATTTTGGTTTATATACGAATCTGTAAAAACAGTATTTATAATCATCTTATCTCCCCGCGTAATGTGCCTAAGCTTACCGGTTGCTTCAAGCCGGGAGTCTTGCAGTTCAACTATAAGTTTTTCTAGAACCAGATTGTTCAAAGAACCGCTTGCACTAACATGGGTTGTAACATTTCCTTTAAGCAGGTAGGTTGCATCAATAAACGATGTAAGGTTATCAAAATTAAAATCAGTTGCAGCAAGGTCAATCCTCATAAACGCATCTTCAATTTTTCTTCTTTTATCTTCGCCCAGCAGTTTATAATCTGATATTGCTGCACTTACAGAGATCTGTGATCTATCAGTAACAAGGTTAAGATCGGTAACTCCGGCTTTATCATCAACAAGAAGAAATTTTCCTGAAAGATCATTTAGTTTAAAATAATTCAGATTTGGTTTAGCACTGAAGTTATCAATTGTTATCGCAAACTCACTGCCTTTTATATCGGCAAAAGCTGCAAGCGAAAGATTGAGGTCATTCACCCTTAAATCATCAAAGTTTATAACATCGTAAAAAGCATTGCTGTTTTTGTAATTATAAGATTGAAGTTTAAGATTAACACCGTTTAGTGAGAAATCAGCTACCTGCAATTTCCAGTTAAATTCCGAGGGCTCCTCATCTTCAGGTTCTTCCGAAGGAGGAACTAACCTGCTGATATTCAATTCACCATTTTCATCTTTTAGCAGTGCAATGGTAGCATCTTTAATTTCAATTTTCCTAAAGTAAATAATTTTAAATAGAATTTTAAGCGGGCTAGTTTTTACTTCAATTTTTCCAGCGTTAAGAATTGTATCACCTTCAAGTGTAAGAGTTGTGTTGTTAAGTATGAAAGATGTGAAGACAGTTCCGTCAATCCGTTCGATAAAGAGCTGCCCGTTTGTGGAAGAGTTAACCTGCTCAATAACAGTTTCGCGCAGCCAGTTACGGAAGGTAGAGGTTTGTGTTAAAGCAAAGGTGATCATCAAAAGAGCGATTAAACCTACACCAAAATAGATGAACGCATTTATGATCCTGCGGTAGAGGGGTCTTTTTACTTTTTGTCTTCTTCGAAAAAACATCCGCACTTCAATTTCTCACTTAGAATATCTGCTTGTGATCAAATCGATTATTTTGGTGGTGGATTGATCATTTACAAATTCAATGGTTTTCACTTCGCCGCCGTTTGCAAGCACTGTTTCCCCTCCAACAATTTCATCTATCTCCCAATCGGCGCCTTTAATAAGCATATCCGGAACCAGTTCATTTATTAGTTTGGCAGGAGTATCTTCATCAAAGAAGACAACATAGTCAACCGGCTTTAAGTTGGAAATTATTTCAGCTCTTTCATCCTGGTTTATGATTGGTCTTTTATCTCCCTTTATTCTCTTTACAGAATCATCTGTGTTCAGCCCAACTATTAAAACATCACCAAGAGCTTTTGCTTTGTTAAGATAATCAATATGCCCGATATGTATAACATCGAAGCAGCCGTTTGTAAAAACCACTTTTCTATTATCAGCTTTTAAAGCCGAACGAATCGATTTAATTTCTTCAAGCGATTTTAAGCAATTCATAAATTATCCTTCAGTACAGTTTCAAAGAGTATCTCCTTTTCAACAGTAACAATTCCAACTTCGCCGCATACTATACCAGCCGCATAATTAGCAAGCAACGAAGCTTCATAAACATCAGCGCCTGCAGCAAGTGCCAAAGTTAATGTTGAGATCACAGTATCTCCGGCACCCGAAACATCGGCAACTTTTTTTGCCTTGGTTGGCATTCTTTTTTCCTTATTCTCCTGCTCAAAAACTGCAATACCTTCGTCACCCAAAGTTAATAGTATGTATTTTGCCTGCAGCTCTTCAAGTAATTTTATGCCGGCAGTGGTTACATCATCGCTATTTTTTATTTTAATTCCAAGCACTTCTTCTGCTTCTTTCCTGTTAGGTTTGAAGACAGTAACATTTTTATAAGAGAAGAAATTATCAAATTTTGGATCAGCGGTTATAAGCACATTTTTTTGATTTGCAAGAGAAATAATCTGATCGATAAGAGAAGCTGATAAAACTCCTTTATTGTAATCCTGCAGGATTATCCCATCTACAGCGTTTATAATATTTGCAATATATGATGAAAGTTTTCTCTCAGTCTTTTCATTTAAATATTTTTTACTCTCTTTATCAATTCTAACAACGTGATGGTTATCGGCTATTACACGTGTCTTTGTAGTAGTGGGACGGCTTTCATCAACAATAATTCCCTGGCTTTCAATATCTGCTTCTTTAATAAGTGAAGTAAATATTGTCCCAAAATTATCGTATCCGATAACACCAATAGGAATAGGCAAACCACCGAGCTTCAAAATGTTCAATGCAACGTTTGCTGCACCGCCAAAGCGGAAAAACTCCTCTTCAATTTCAAGTACAGGAACAGGCGCTTCAGGAGATATTCTTTT
>JAZGGS010000373.1:0-12220 GCA_036480595.1 Ignavibacteriaceae bacterium | reverse complement strand
CTGATATGTTGATAGGCGCCAATGTACCTGATTACGGTATACAATTTCCAACTTCACCTCATCAAGTAGCAACTGAAAATGCCTGCGTTGATTGTCATATGGGCGGTGAACTTACAGATCCTGAAGGCAATATTAATCTTGTCGGCGGACACTCTTTCAATATGAATGATGCCGAGGGAAATGATCATGTTGAAGCATGCGCTCCATGCCACGGTACTATAGGTAGCTCATTCAAAGATAAAAAATATTATATCAATGGTAATGCTGATTTAGACGGGAACGGAATAGCTGAAGGTCTTCAGTTAGAAGTTCATGGTATTATGGAACTACTCCATGCGGAATTACCACAAGATGCTAATGGAAACGTTACAATTATCGAGGATTCAACCATCATTCTTACTCCGGAAATTATGAGAGCAGGTTATGTATATTTTTGGATTGAAGAAGACAGAAGCTTTGGTATTCACAATCCAGCTTTCACTATTGGTTTATTAAAAGCTGCTCTTGAAGAACTTGGCGTTATATTAGCAGTTGATTATCCTGAAAGTGGAGTGCTTCAGGAATATCAATTATCGCAGAATTACCCTAATCCATTTAACCCTACAACTACAATTGAATACTCATTACCTGAGCAATCAAATGTTAAAATTGTAATATATGATGTATTAGGAAATCAATTAGATGTTCTCTTTTCAGGGGAGAGTTCAGCAGGTACACACTCCATAACCTGGAATGCGGATAGTTATGCCTCAGGTATTTACTTCTACAGGATGTATACAAATAACTTTACCCAGGTTAAAAAGATGCTACTGATGAAATAATTGCCTGAATATATATAACACCTCAGTAGCTCTATATTCTATACTTTGCTGATACAGGCAAGGCTATCAAGAAATTGATAGCCTTGTTTTTTTCAATAATTGTTAGACAAATTTTGGTAATTGGTATAGTATTTATATTATCAACAATTTTAAGGAAAATTTCCTGATTTAATTTTATTGAAGGAGGGGAGAATGGCTTCTCAAAACATAAGTGATTTTTTAAACACACTTGGTGTAATAGGAGCAACTACAGCAAGCCAGCCAAAAACTGCAAAAAAAGCAGATGAAAAATCTAAACTTTCCCAAGAAATTATATGTGTATTCGTTGATACTGCAATAACAAATGATTGTAGTTTTTACAAGTTTGTTTGTCTTTTTCAGATACTCGCAATTTTCGGTATGGAATCTATAGAGTATAGTATCGTACTCATTTTAATCTTATAGTTCATTAAAAGATAAGTAATTGACGGAGGAAAATTAAAATGGTTGTTCTAATAATTGTTCTAACGGTTATCGTTTTTTTTATTGTTGATTTTGCATTACGAATGACTATGAAGAAAATGCAGGAATCTAAGCAAAAGAAAGACAGAGAAAATGCTCTTGATATAGGTTTGAAGTTAGATTTTGCCGATGAAGCTAAATCATTGAAACGTGTAGAAGTTGAAAAACCTAAAGCTAGAATTTTAGCAGTTGATGATGAAGCGATAATATTAGATAGTTTTCGGAAAATTCTGGTTCTAGCGGGTTATAGTATTGACACAGTAGAAAAAGGGGGAGAAGCTTTAGGGCTGCTTAAAAAACACGATTATGATTTTGTATTTACTGATCTTAAAATGCCGGAAATGGATGGAGTAGAAGTAACTAAAGCCGTTAAACATCTACGTCCGGATATTGATGTTATTGTAATAACGGGCTATGCATCAATTGAAACTGCTGTAGAAACAATGAAGTACGGAGCAATGGATTATGTGCAAAAACCTTTTACTGAAGATGAGCTTATCGATTTTGTAAACAAATGTCTTATTAAGCGGCAAGATAAAATTGAAAAGCAGTTGAAGCCAACCGTTCGATTAGTAACATCGACAACAGAGGAATCCAGTTCAAAACATGAATTCAATATACCAGCAGGAATTTTTGTATCTCCCGATCATACCTGGGTAAATATTGAAATGAATGGAACCGTTCGGGTAGGCATAGATGATTTCGTTCGGAAGATAATTGAGAAGATTGATGAGATTGAATTACCTAAAGTGGATCAAAAAGTGAAGAAGGGCGATATCCTGTTTTTGATTAAGAGAGGGGATCATTCTTTTAAAATATCTTCGCCAATAAGCGGTAAAGTTTCACTCATTAACACCGAGCATCTTGAGCATCCTGAATGGATTGCAATAAAACCATTCGAGCTTAGCTGGATGTGTTGTATCGAGCCTTCTAATTTATCTGAAGAATTACATTCATTAAAAATAGGGCAAGGTACAGTGAAGTGGTATCAGGAAGAGATAGACAAATTTGATAAGATTATTAAAGAGATAGAATCCGGAGCACTACAAGCTGACACAACTGCGGAGGGTAAAAAAATCCTTAGTGAAGATCAAAAAGATGAAGAAATACTGAAAGGATTTTCAAAATCATTTTTTAGCAATTAAGTAAGAATCTCAAATGCTAAGGCAATTGTTTATTGAATATTTTAGAAAGAGACACTTATGATAAAATATACATTCACACTAGTAGTTTTATTTCTAATAACTTCAGCTTTTTTTCTCTCTTCAAATGAAATAAACGAAACTGAAACGATTGAAACTGTAACTGTAAATAATTCAACGTCACCTGAAGTTATATTAGAAAGTCCCACTCCCAAAGATACTTTAGAAATCCCCGAAGTATTAATTTCACCTTCCTCTATTGGAGAAGTATCATTCCCTCATTTATTTCATTTTGAGGCTCTGGAAATCGAATGTCAAGAATGCCACCATGAGATAAATGCTGCTCAGCTAATCACCCCACACGATGAATACTTTAGTGATTTCTGGATCGACTGTAATATTTGTCATAACGGGAATGAATCCTCAAGAATGGAAGCACAAGCATGTTCAGATTGCCATCGCACTCTTCCACATAATATAGCAGATGAAACTTTAAGTGCGAAAGTGGTTATCCATAAAAATTGCTGGAATTGTCACGAGGTAGGTACAGGCGAAGAAACGAGTGAAAGTTGTTCACTATGCCATACTGGTGAAAAAAAAAATAATGAAATGCATATTCATATTAAACACTAAGTCTACACATAGGAGACATTATGGATAGAAGAAATTTTTTTAAAACTACTGTCGCCGTTGGTGCAGCACTATCATTGAAAGAATTGTATGCGGAGGATATAAAAGATAAGAAGGAATTTTTTGGAGTCCTTGTTGATACAACACGCTGTATCGGCTGCAGATCATGTGAAATTACCTGTGCAGAAGAACATGATTTGTTTGTACCGGATGTACAAAAAGATTCCGCTTTTGATCAGGTACGAAATACAAGCGTGAAACAATGGAGTGTTGTAAACCGTTTTGAAACTGATAAAGGTGAAGTGTTTGTTAAAAGACAGTGTATGCATTGCTGGCAGCCAGCCTGCACCTCAGCTTGTCTTACAAATGCGATGTATAAAACAAAAGATGGTCCGGTTATTTGGCGTGAAGACAAATGCATGGGCTGTAGGTTTTGCATGGTATCCTGCCCATTCGATATTCCTAAATTTGAATATCATGAATGGAATCCAAAAATTCAAAAATGCAATATGTGTTATGAGAGATTAACAAAAGGAAAAAAACCAGCTTGTGTAGAAGCATGCCCAACAGATGCCCTAATGTTTGGCATGAAAAGAGACCTGATGGAAATTGCAAGGCATCGTGTTTATAATCATCCGGAAAAATATGTACACAAAATTTATGGCGAACACGAAGTAGGCGGAACGGGATGGCTTTATCTTTCTTCAGCTCCATTTGAACAAATTGGTTTTAGAACAGATCTCGGAACAACTCCATATCCAGAATACACAAAGGAATTTCTTTTCTCAGTTCCACTTGTTCTCTTCGGTGTTCCTGCTCTGTTACTTGGATTGAATTTGTTAACGGAAAGAAAAAATGAATCAAACAAAAATGATGGGTGGACAAATGAATAGTACAGTATTCATCAGTGAATTTAAAAGATTCATAAAGTTTTTATATCAGGAAGTAAAACCGAGAGGTAAATGGTTAACACCTTTTAATGTTATTTCAATCCCTATAATTCTTATCGGTATAATAATTCTCTACATCCGTTTTACACAAGGGCTCGGTTCGGTAACAAATTTATCTCAGGATTTTCCATGGGGATTTTGGATAGGATTTGATGTTGTAACGGGAGTTGCATTTGCAGGCGGAGCTTACATTATCACTTTCGTTGTGTATATAATGCGGGTTGAGAAATATCATTCTATAATGAGGGTAACAGTATTAAATGGATTATTAGCATATATTTTCTATGCCGGCGCACTTATGTTGGATCTTGGAAAACCGTGGAATATTATCAATCCGATAATTGGAAATTCATTCGGATATAATTCAGTTTTATTTCTTGTTGCATGGCATTTTCTTCTTTATATGATTGCTGAATTTGTTGAATTCTCGCCTGTAATTGCAGAATGGCTAAAATGGGAGAAAATTAGAAAATTCATGACAGCATTAACTTTGGGAGCGGTAATTTTTGGAATAACACTTTCAACTCTTCATCAATCGGGTTTAGGTGCGTTATTCTTATTAGCAAAATCTAAAATTCATCCGCTTTGGTACACAGAATTTATTCCAATCCTCTTTTTCGTATCAAGTATCTTTGCCGGTTTATCGATGATAATCTTTGAAGGATCTATTAGCCACAAGGTTTTTAAGCATCGAATTGATTCAAAAAATCATATTGCTTATGACGAAATAATTTTGGGATTGGCTAAAGGTGCGGCTATTTCCATGTTCGTATATTATTTTTTCAAAGCTCTTATATTCATTCATGGCGAAGAATGGACGCTCATAAATGATTTTTGGGGTGTCTGGTTTCTAGTCGAAGTGATTGGATTTGTACTAATACCATGTTTCATGTTTGCCTATGGTGTTAGGAATAGGAGTTTGGGAATTATAAAAGTTGCTTCTGTAATGACCTTGATTGGAATTATTCTCAATCGGCTTAACATTTCAATCATTGCGTTTAATTGGACTGCCGCAGTAAAGTACTATCCATCCTGGCAAGAAATTGTTGTAACGCTCATGGTTATATTTACAGAGATCTGGGTATTCAGGTGGATTGTAACAAGAATGCCGGTATTTCAAAAATCTCAATAGATATTTTATTTAATAGAAGGATAAAAAAATGGAAACATATACTTATGTAAACATCTTTGAAACAAAAGGATTAGAATACCTTTTATTAATGTGTTTTCTTGTTCTATTTGTGTTTCTCGTTCGATATTTATCAAATTCGAATAAAAAGAGTAACAACATAAATTAAAGTCGAAGTTTTCACTTGCATTCATTAAATGGCTTTCTGAGCCTGGTGTATTCTTGAGAGAAACAAAGCATGTTTTTACTCTAGAAGTGATTGGATATTTAAAATTTTTGAAACAAATGATTTATTAAAGAAATGTTTACAAGAATAGGATTAAAATTAATAATTGCAGTAGGATTGATAACTATAATAATTATTGGAGGATTCTCTTACTTCAACATTCAATCCCAAAAGGAAGAACTGCTGTCTCAGGCAGAGTTAACTGCCAATAAGCTTAGTGATGCTATAAAAAACAGTTCACACTCCAGTATGTTATTGAATAAAAGAGATCAAATACATGCAATTATTAATACTGTTGGGCAGGAGCCCATCATTCGTGAGATCAGGCTCCTTAATAAAGAAGGAATGGTAATGTTTTCATCCAAAGCAGAACTAATTGGAGAGATGGTTGATAAGAAAGCTGAAAGCTGTTATGCCTGCCACACAGCAAATGAACCGCTCGAAAGACTCCCGATGAAAGAAAGGATGCGAATTTACAAAATTCATCCTGACTCTACTCGAATACTGGGAATCATTAATCCTATTTATAATGAAAAATCTTGTTGGGAAGCTGATTGCCATGCGCATCCTGAAGAACAAACTGTACTAGGAGTATTAGATGTAACTATCTGTCTTAGAGATGTTGATCAACAAATTAACAGTAGTGAATCACGATCCATAATTCTTGCTATTATAACTATCATAGCGCTTAGCTTTATAATTGGATTTTTTGTTCGCAGGTGGGTTGCAAGACCTGTTAAAGAATTGGTAAAAGCGACTAAACAGGTTAGTGCAGGCAATTTAAATTATACGATTAATGAGCTGGGGAACGATGAACTTGGAATATTGGCAGGCTCATTTAATAATATGACTAGAAAGTTAGTTGAAGCACGGTTACAACTTTTTCAATCGGATAAAATGGCATCATTAGGACGACTTGCAGCAGGTGTTGCTCATGAAATTAATAATCCACTTACAGGTGTTCTTACTTACAGCAGCTTTCTATTAAAACGAGTAAAGGAAAATAAAGAGCTACGGGAAGACCTTAAAGTTATTGTGAGAGAAACCAAGCGAAGCAGGGAAATAGTTAAAAGCTTACTGGATTTTGCCCGGCAGTCTGTTCCCAAAAAACATAATGCAAATATAAATGAAATAATTAATAACGCAATTGAAGTTGTTGATAATCAGTTATCGCTAAAGAACATTAAACTTGAAGAGCATCTTGATTCATCTTTGCCCAAAGCAACACTCGATGCTAACCAGATCCAGCAGGTATTTATTAACCTTTTGGTTAATGCCACAGATGCTATTGGTGATAATGGCGGTAAGATTTCAATTGATACAACATTAATTTCTCTTTCTCCACTCGGATTAGCCCAGATAAAGACTGCTGTTTGCCCCAAAAGACATGACCTCATAGATAATGAAGTAAAAATTAATGGAATGTCCACGATAAAAGTAAAAGTTATCTCAAATGGAAATGAAGGATATATAAACTTCGATCCAATTTACGGAAAGCACAGACATAAGTACGGAATTGAAATCAAACAAGGAAAGGATGTGCAGGTTTCCTGTCCCAAATGTAATATGTCGTTAATGGAAAAAGAAGCAAGCTGTCATAAATGTAATTCTAAAGTTTATGAATTTGAAGTTCCGCCCCAGGGAATGTTCAGGGGTTGTACAAATCCCGAATGCGATTGGGGAGAATGGGAAGATGTTGATGAAGTAGGGTATAAAGATTTTGTTGAGATTAAAATATCAGATACGGGAAACGGAATCCTCAAAGAGGATCTTCCCAGGATCTTTGAACCATTCTACAGCACAAAAGGACAAAAAGGGACAGGACTTGGTTTAGCAGTTATTTGGGGAATAGTTGATAATCACAACGGAACAATAAACGTTGAAAGCGAATTAGGTAAAGGCACCACATTTATTATTCATCTCCCGGTTCAGTCAAAGAGTTAAGAAAGATGATAAACCAGGAAAAAATACTAATAATAGATGATGAGCAGGTAATACTTGATGCTGTTTCTAAAATTGCTTCATTGGAAGGGTGGAAAATAGTTGCGGTATTGAATGCACAAAACGGATTGAATAAGCTTAGCTGCAATCAATACTCGCTGATTCTAAGTGATATTATGATGCCTGAATTAGATGGATTTCAGTTATTGGAAGAATTATATAACAGACACATTGATATACCCGTAATTATGATTACAGGATATTCAACCGTTGAAAATGCGGTTAAATCTTTACACAAAGGTGCAATTGATTTTATACCAAAACCATTTACCATTGATGAGATAACAAGTTCAATCAACCGTGGATTAAAGTATCGGAATATTCAGGTGAGGCTTGAAGAAGCTGAAAAGTGTGGTACAAATGAATCTGTAATTTATGTGCCCTGCCCGCCAAAGTATAAACGGTTGGGCTATATGAGCTGGATGAATCTTGAAAATGAAGGAGTCGCTGTTGTTGGGGTAACAGATTTATTCCTTGAAACAATCGAAGATACTCTAAAGGTTGAGTTATTGGAAGTTGAAGAATTATTAATTCAAGGTAATTCCTGTGTAAAGTTCGAAACCAACGATGGTCTCATTCATACTTGTTTAGCACCGTTGGGAGGCAGGATTGTTGAAAGAAACGAAAGGATTTTCGCAACTCCGTCTTTGCTGGAGAAGGATCCTTTCTTTGAAGGATGGCTGTATAGAATAATTCCATCGGATTATGAATATGATATGAAATACTTAAACTCCTGTAGTTCGGATAGAATGTAAAATTTTAAAAAGTATTAGGAGATTATATTATGGCACTGTTTATTATTTCTTTATTCGTTTTTATAATCGTTGATATTATCATTCGCTTGATTGCTAAAAAAGTTCGTGATAAAAAAATACTGCAGGAGAGAGAAGAAGCACTTAAAGTTAGTCTTGAGCTTGACTTTAGCACCGAAGCCAAAACGCTTAAACGAGCAGAAGTTGAAAATCCAAAAGCAAGAATACTTTGTGTGGATGATGAAGCAGTAATTCTTGATAGTTTTAGAAAAATTTTAGTCCTCGATGGATATTGTGTTGATTCGGTTGAAACCGGAAGAGAAGCATTGGGAATGATTCAAAACCACTCCTATGATTTTCTGTTTACAGATTTGAAGATGCCTGATATGGATGGTGTTGAAGTTACAAAATCGGTTAAACATTTACGACCTGATATTGATGTGGTTATTATTACTGGATATGCTACTGTTGAAACTGCCGTAGAATGTATGAAATTTGGCGCAATGGATTATGTACAAAAACCGTTCACTGAAGATGAGTTGCTTGATTTTACTAAGAAAGCATTCATTAAGCGAGAAGATAGAATTAAAAAGATGCTTAAACCAAAAGTGCATATAACTCACCTTACAGAAACTGCAGAAGCAAAAACACCGGAATTTTTAATCCCGGGAGGTGTTTTCATTTCTGATGGACATTGTTGGGCAAATATTAATGAAAAAGGTATGGTAAAAGTTGGTATAGATGATTTTGCAAGAAAGCTAATAGGTAAAATTGATGCTATCGAATTTCCGAACCTGGGATTGAGAGTTAAGAAAGGGCAACCACTATTTACAGTGAAACAGGAAAACAGGAGTGCCACATTTAATTCGCCGATTAGCGGAAAAGTAGAAGAAATTAATAAGCTGCTTAATACTGATATTGAATCGATTGGAATTACTCCTTACGAAAATAACTGGATTTGCCAGATTGATGCAGAAGAACTTGATAGTGAAATTCCACAGTTAAAAATTGGTAAAGCTGCAGTTACTTTTTACCAAGAAGATATTGAAAATTTGCAGGCGCTTAAGAAGAAAATAAAAACTGGCAAAGATGAAGATAAAAATAACGGTCATCTATATATCGGAGAAATGGAAAAGCTGGATGATGCAAGCTGGAAAAGATACAGCGAGGAGTTTTTTGAAAAATAAAAGAAGGCTAGTTATTCTTCAGCTTCTTTGCAGGGATTTTCTATTGTAAAATAGAGTGCGTTGCTCATCCCTTTAGCGTATAGTCTTACCCAGGGATCATTATTTTTTATTTTATCTTCTGTTGGTAGTAAGAAAAATAGTATTGTTAAAACAAGGTTTATTCCTGTTCTCCTAAATAATTTATATCGGTTACTAATCCTTGTATATTAATTGAACTTCCCTTATAATTCTTTTTTAACATTCTATTTTCATCAAAAATAATATTTTTAATTAATCTTTACTGTTAATTTTTTCCATATACGTTCCCGAATTTTTCATCTCACCGAATCCAAATTTCTTATAGAGAGTATGTGCATCTGCTGTTGCTAGCACCCATTTCATTACATTTTCAAATCTTGAATCAAACAACACTTCATCTAAAAGTTTTTTTGATAATCCTTGTCCTCTGAATTCCTCTATTATAAATACATCCATTAAATATGCAATAGTTACAAAATCAGTTAGGACCCTGGCAAACCCAACTTGTTTATCGGTAATATAAATACCATAACAAATCGAATTATCAATCGATCTTTTTACTTCTTCAAAACTTCTACCTTTAGCCCAGTAAGAGTTTGAAATTACATTATGAATAAGTTTTAAATCTAACCTGGATTTATCATCACTTATGTTATATTCTTCCATTTAAAAACCTATTTTGGTTGCAAACTAAACCTGGATATCCAGTTCCTTCATCTTCCTGTATAAGGTAGAAAGTCCTACGTGGAGGGCTTCAGCGCACTTCTCTTTGTTAAAATCATTATTTTCCAATGCCCTGGTTATAATATCTCTTTCAAATCTTTTTACTGATTCTTCAAGCGAACCTGAATCAGGAAAATCGGGCAAACCGGGTGATTTAAAAGCTGGTGGAAAATGTTTTAGCGAAATCAGATCATCGTTACAAAATATTGCGGCTCGTTCTATTACATTTTCTAATTCTCTTATTTCACCTTTCCAGTCGTGGTTCATCAGTGCACGCATTGCGTCATTGGAAATTCCTTTAATACTTTTATTCATCTCTTTCCTGTATTTATCTACAAAGTGATCTGCAAGAAGGGGAATATCATCCGTACGTTCTTTAAGAGATGGAAGGTGGATATCAACAACATTAATCCGGTAGTAGAGATCTTCCCTGAATTTCCCATCATTTACCTGCTCCTGCAGATCTTTATTTGTAGAAGCAACAAACCTGATATTGACCGGCAGTGAAACTGTAGTGCCCACTGGAGTATATTCTTTTTCCTGTATTGCTCTTAATAATTTTGCCTGCAACTGCAATGGAAGATCACTTATTTCATCCAGGAAAAGAGTGCCTCCTTCTGCTGCTTTTAAAAATCCTTCTTTATCTGCTATTGCCCCGGTAAAAGCACCTTTTTTATGACCAAATAATTCACTTTCAATCAGGTTATCCGAAATAGCTCCGCAATTAACAGCGATAAAACGTTTATTATTCCTTTTAGAATTAAAATGAAGCGCCCTTGCAACCAGTTCCTTACCTGTTCCGCTGTTCCCTGAAATTAGCACTGTGCTGTCGGTATCTGCAACTGCCTCAATCATTTTAAAGATTTGCGTAATTGCAGTGCTTTTGCCAATAATATTATTTACTGAAAAATCGCGCTGGAGTTCCTTTCTCAAAATTTTGTTTTCAATCAGCAGTTCTTTTATACTAAACAATTTTTTTACTTTAATCAGCAGCTCATCAAACTCAACCGGTTTAAGAATATAATCGCTTGCACCGTTTCTAAGTGCAGAAATTGCAGATTCAAGAGAACCATAAGCAGTTATAACTATTGTTGAAGTTTGAACATTAAGTTTTACTATTTCTTCCAGGAGCTCGGTTCCTTTCATCTCAGGCATTTCCAGGTCGGTAATTACCAGGTCGAAAGAGCGCTCTTTTAAGATATTATAAGCGATCTTACCATTCTCTGCTTCTTCAACTTCATATCCTTCTTTTTTAAGTATGTATGAAAGCGATTCGCGGATTATTTTTTCATCATCCACAACCAGAATTTTATTTGACATAACTTAGGCTTTCTTAGGTCTCAAATGGTAAATTAATAATAAACGTAGTTCCTTTGCCCGACTTGCTTTTTACTTTTATATCACCCTTGAAACTTTTTACAATGCTGTAACTTACCCACAATCCTAATCCTGTTCCTTTAGCCGACTCTTTGGTTGTAAAGAATGGCTCGAAAATTTTGTTTAAGTTTTTTTGTTTTATACCGGTTCCTGTATCGGAAAAGGTTAATATAACCTGGTCATCTGCTAAAGAAGATTCAATATTTATATTTTTATGACTGCTATTTGTTTTGTTCTCCATAATTGCATCCACTGCGTTAAGCAAAATGTTAACAAAAACCTGTTCAATCTGGTCTGCAACCAGCGGCAGTAAAGGAATATCACCATTTAGATTTACACTAAACTCAATCTCCTTTGCCTTCGTACCAACTTTTGTAATTTCAACCGCTTCCCTTAAACATTCGTTAATGTCAGTCAGTTGAAATTCAAAATTAGATGGTCTTGAAAAATCTACAAGGTCTCTTATAATTTTAGAAATCCGGGTTATCTGGCTTTTTACTAATCCAAGTTTTTCGCTAATAAACTTGTCATCAGTATTTCGTTGTGCAACCTGTACAAGTGCAGATATTGAAGCAAGCGGATTTCCAACTTCGTGCGCAATGCCTGCCGCCAGTGTACCAATACTCTCCATCTTTTGTGTATTAATTAACTGTTTTTCCAGGGTTATCTTTTCGCTTATATCCCGGTGAATACCAAAATAGCCGGTTACTTTATCATCTTTTCCAAGGATGGGAGAGATAAGAAGCTGGGAATGGAACGGCTC
>JAZGGS010000372.1:0-2421 GCA_036480595.1 Ignavibacteriaceae bacterium | reverse complement strand
AATTGGCAGATAAAACCTGAATATGTTTTACTTTTTGGAAAAGGAACATACGATTATAAAAACACCGAAGGATTTGGCGATAACTTTATACCAACCTGGCAAACCCAGGAATCGCTTATACTTGTGTTTGGAGGAGATTCTTATACTTCAGACGATTTCTTTGTGAGCGTGGACGATACTGTTTTTCAACCAGATCTTGCAATGGGACGAATTACAGCATTATCAGTTGACCAGGCAAACAATTATGTAGAAAAAATTATAAGATACGAGCAGAGCAGCGATAAAGGCGCATGGAGAAATCTTATTACACTTGTTGCCGATGATGATAAAAAATCTGTTGGTTCAGATCCACACGCTGAACATACTCGCCCTTCAGAAACACTGGCAAATGAAAAAATTCCGAAATCTTTTGATATTAACAAGATATATCTTGCAGATTATCCCGCTATAATTACAGGATCGGGGAGAAGGAAACCTGCTGTAAATGAAGATATTGTTGAGGCGCTTAATGATGGCACTTTATTAATCAACTACATTGGTCATGGTAACCCGGAACTTTGGGCTCACGAACATGTGTTTCAACGTTCAGTCGAAATTCCAAAGCTTGAAAATGACCGGTATTTCTTTTTATGCGCGGCAACCTGCGACTACGGATACTATGATATACCTAATTTCCAGAGTTCTGCGGAAGATATGATCTTTATGCCTAATGCAGGAGCAATTGCTGCTTTTAATTCAGCAAGGTTAGTTTTTTCCGGTGCAAATCATTTGTTGAACTATACATTCTTCGAGGACTTGCTAAGCTCAGAGAGAGATTCACTTAATTTAACTATACCGGTGGGTTTAGCTGTTTTCAAAACAAAGCAAGATCATAACAGCGTTAATGGCAGAAAGTTTCATCTTTTAGGCGATCCGACTTTGCGTTTACTAATTCCACAATATTCAGGTGATATAGATTCAATAAACGGGCAGTTTTTAGTTAACGATTTTCAGGTAAAAGCGTTAAGCAATACAGTTATTTCCGGCAAAGTGTTAAATGCCAGCAATCAAAAATGGGAAGATTTTAACGGGGAAGGATTACTTACCGTTTTTGATTCGGAAAGAACAAAGTTATTGGAAGAAATTAATTATCCAATGGTTATCCAGGGCGGAGTTATTTTCAGGGGAAGAGTATCGGTTACAAATGGTGAATTCAGAGCAAGTTTTGTTGTTCCTAAAGATATTTCGTATGAAAATCAAAATGGAAAAATAATTTTCTACTATTTCGATTCTGAATCTGATGGACTTGCTTTTACAAATAAAATTATTGTTGGCGGAACCGACACAACGGCTGTAAATGATGGTGAAGGACCGGAGATAGAAATTTTATTTGATAACGCAGCTTACCGGAATGCATACCTTGTTGGTCCGCAGCCAAAACTTATTGTAAAACTTTCCGATGAAACCGGAATAAATACTACAGGAACAGGTGTGGGTCATAAAATGGAAGGCATATTAAACGAAGAGGAAAGCAAGCCGTTCGATTTTACAAATTACTTTACTGGCGATCTGGATGCAGGCGGAAAATCAGGCCAGATAAATTATAAATTTGGTACTTTAAGTGAAGGCGATTATAATCTGCTGGTAAAAGCGTGGGATGTGTTTAATAATTTCTCCAGCGAAGAATCGTATTTTACTGTTGTGAATGATGATGTACTGGTTATTAGAGATGTTTATAATTACCCGAATCCCTTCTCTTTAAATACAACGTTTACGTTTCAGCAAAACTTAGCAAAACCAATAGATGTTAAGATTAAAGTTTATACTATTGCAGGAAGAATGATAAAAGAGATTGAAAAAAATAATATTAACCAAAAATTTGTAAAGATTAATTGGGATGGAAGAGATGCCGATGGAGATGTGATAGCCAACGGCACGTATCTGTATAAAGTTTCAGTAAAAACTGTTGACGGCGAATATCACGGAAGCGTTATAGGTAAAATGGCTGTTATAAAATAGTATATAAATTTTGCAATAGTTTTGTTCAGATTATTATTTATATTTAAACTATGAACAAGATTATCTTAAATATTAAGTAATCTTTTTAATTATCATCAGAGGAAAAATAAAATGAAAATCATTCTTAAGGTCTTGATGGTCAGCATGATGTTTATGGCTATGCCAAGGGTTATCTTTGCACAGGGGGAAGCTGCTGTTCCATTCTTATTACTTGCCCCCGATTCAAGGTTTAGTGGTATTGGGGAGTCTGGTTCAGGTATTGCTGATAACTCTGCAGCTATTTTTTGGAATCCTGCAGGAATCGCATTTCTTACCGGAACAGAATTAAGTATTACTCACAGTAACTGGCTGCCGCAGTTTAACCTGGATCTTTTTTACGACTTTCTGACTTACCGGGGTTATATTGAAGATCTTAACGGCAGT
>JAZGGS010000371.1:0-5181 GCA_036480595.1 Ignavibacteriaceae bacterium | reverse complement strand
TTGTACCAAATAATATTTAAAGTCTGATTGTTCAAGTGACTGGTTCGATACTCTTTCACTTCTTCTCCCTCTTCACAAAAGTTTTTGATTTTATTAGAGGGCTTTATTATTCCACAAAAATAAATTTTTCCTGTGGAAGACAAACCATAGTTTTTAATTATTAAAGATACGGCATTGCCATGAATAGAATTATTCAAGGAGATGACCATTGAGCAAGAATTAAAAAATTCTCCTTGAATTAAATCTTGGGCTCCTGCATTCGAGCAATAAGACAGAAATAAAGCTATAATTAAATGTTTCATATTCTCCCTAGCATATTATTAACCTGCAAATAATGTTGGCTATCAATTTTAATTTATTTCATCTCCAACTTTACCCCCGCCTGTAGCGGGGTAAACATTTCCACCAAATCAAAGCCTGCCTGCCGCAGGCACGGCATTCCCCAGCCAGTATTGTACCAGTATGGTAGTCATTCAGGAAGGGGTTTACATATTTGCAATTGTAAATTAAAATAAAATACGTGCAATCTCAATCTTTTTTAATTTTTAAATACCGTAAATCATAAGAATTAAGTTTTCTATTATTGCGTTAACCCTCAATTTCTTTTAAGTTGAAATGAGGATTATTGTTTTCAATTTTTTTTATTTGATGAACAACTTTTTTTTGCCATAAAAATAAGATGTCACATTTTTGTAACCAGAGTGATACAGAATAGAAAAAAATATATTGAATATATAAAAAGGATTATTTCCATCTGTGTAATATGGGTGGTTTGTATGATTTTTTATTTCACCTTAATATTTTTTGCAATTGGTGAAGTAGCACCTGGCAAAGCCGACATTTATGATTTTATCATTTCAACATTTTTTATTGCTGTTTTCCTTGGAATTATAAATGGAATACTGGAAGTATTCATCTTCCAGTCAAGATTCCAAAAAATGAAATTTGCACATGTTGTTATTGCTAAAACATTCTATTTTTTCATAGCATTTGTAATAACGGTAGTTCTGTTTATACTGTTAAAAAATCACATCTTATATCCACTCGGAATTGTTGATAATTTTCAGCAGGATGAGATAGTAATATTTTTTACTTCATCTGTATTTTATAAACATGGATTTTTTACAATCATAATTAGTTTTGGAATTAATTTCTTCATCCAGGTAAACAGGAAGATGGGTAAGGGGGTTCTCTTCGATATGTTTTTGGGCAGGTACCATTTACCCAACCAGCAAGACAGAATAATTATGTTCCTGGATTTATCATCTTCAACAACGATTGCAGAAAAACTCGGAGATCATAAATACAGTTCATTTATTAAAGATTTTTTTTATGACCTGGCAGAGGCCATTACTGAAACCAACGGCGCTGTGTATCAATATATTGGTGACGGTGTAATTATTATCTGGAATGTTGATAAAGGGATTCAAAATACTAACTGCATTAAATGTTTTACACTTGCACTGGAGAGAATACAAAGCAGGAAAGAAATCTATCTTAATAAATATAATTTTTATCCTAAGTTTAAAGCAGGAATACATTTTGGTAAAGTTGTAATAACTGAAGTTGGCGGATTAAAATCTGAAATTGCTTTTCATGGTGATTCTATGAACATTGCTTCCCGCCTCTGTTCTGCTTGTTCTGAGCATAACAAGAAATTGCTGATATCAGCAGAATTACTCAGTCTTCTATCTGATATAGATGATGAATATATTGTTGATGTGATGGGCATAATTAACTTAAAGGGTAAAGACCACGCTATTGGTATTTGCAGTGTTGAAAGAAAAAATTAACCGCAGCAGCAATAGCGCCGTTAGCATCAATAATTCCTCCCATCCACGCACCGCCAGGGATGCATGGCATTCCAACGATCTTTATTATAAAATCGTTCTTTATTCTATTGCTTCAAATGGCGATACTATCTTAAAACCTAACTGGTGCATCCAGTAACCGTTATTTGAAGCTATCCACTCGTCTATAATTTTGCCTTCGGAAAAATGAACAATACTCATACCGGTAACTTTTATTGTTTTACCGGTTGGCGGATGCCATCCTTCACCACTGTTTGTTGCTGTAATTGTCCAAATAGCAGCAGCCATTTCTTCACTGAAAAACATTTCATCTATAACAATGGTGAAGTCAGGATACGCTTTTCTCCAGTTTGTAACATTTTCTTTGAATAGTTCGATACCCTTTTCCGGTTCATATTTTGGAGTCATCCTGAGTTCAAATTCCGGATGTAAAACATTTTCAATTCCGTCAAACTCACCCGTATTCCAATACCCAACATATTTATCCACTAAAGGTTGAAGGTCTTTACCCGGATCATATTGAGTGCATCCTATTATAAATGCGAGAAGAGAGAGGAGTGATAAAACAAAGTATTTATTTTTCATAAATATATCCTCCTGAGTGTTGTTTATAAAAATTAGTTGATTATATAAACATAGCAAATAAGAATTTAATTAACTTACAAACTTTTTCTCTGGGTTAATATCTATTATTTATTTTGAAAGTAAATCATATTAGCATGCCACAATCTTCCTATATCTTTGGTTTACCCCTTTTTAAAGGAGCTTCCCCAACCGGTATAAACGTTATGCGGGTGAAAGAGAAAATATTGTTTTAAAAATATTACTTCTTTTATACTGAAGACAGAAAATACATTACAAAAAATAATTTCACCAAACCAGTCTGGCAGGGATTCTTAAATATTTATATGTAAACTAAAATAAACTGCACTCTTACATAAAGGTTAACAAAGTGCCAATATTTTTATGCAAAACTATTAAGCACTTGTTGAAGCGTAAATTCTTCTCCGCCGTTGTTGCTATCACAAACCTGTCTCATTACGGACTGCAGCCTGTCTTCCAGCGTTGGCTTTTTAACCTGGTAGAAGATTCCTGTGTATATGGGTTTTTCTGAATATGCCATTTCCATCGCTTTTAATTTATCTTCTTTAGGATGATCTTCCGGCAACGGTTGCAACATTTCTTTCAATCCTTTTGAATCGAGAAGTGGAAATGTTGTACACGGAGAATAGATGTATACAATAGACATCCCTTTATGAGTAATTGCTTCAATTAAAATTTCTGTTAATGATTTTGTATCTACACCATTGGCGCGTGCAACAAAGGAAACATCATAAGATAAAAATATAGGGATTGCAGAGAGTGCATCTTCAAACACACCATAAGGTGAAGTTTTGGTTTTAATACCGTAAGGAGATGTTGGAGACGTCTGCCCTTTTGTTAAACCATATATTTGATTATCAATTAAGAAATAAGTCATATCAACGTTTTTACGAGCAACGTGAGCAATGTGACCCCCTCCTATACCAAGTCCGTCTCCGTCACCGCCAACTGCAAATACAGTTAGCTCAGGTTTTGCTGTTTTAGCACCTAAAGCGGTTGGCACTGCACGTCCATGTGTGCCATGTAATGAATATGTATTAAGAAAGTGCGATAACCGACCGGAGCAGCCGATACCTGAAACAGTAACTATATTCTCAGGAGCAATTTCTAAAGTTACAAGTGCCTTTTGTACGCTGTTCAATATTCCGTAGTCACCGCATCCGGGGCACCAAATCGGTTTAATAACACTTTTATAATCTTGTAATGCTCTCTTCATGGATTATCCTCTCTACTTTTTCAATGCCGTTAAAAATTTCTTCAGGAGTGAATGGAACTCCTTCACATTTATGAATTTCAATCGGTTTAATACCAAATTTAGCTTTAATAAAGTGAGCAAATTGCCCGGTATAATTTTCTTCAACCATTATTACCTGCTTTAATCCTGAAAGGAAATTGCGTACCTGCCGTTCCGGTAAAGGTGAAAGCACTTTTGGCTGTAAATGGCGGAATAATATTCCTCTCACTTCAGCAAGGAGCCTTGCTTCGTGAATAGCACCTTCTGTAGAACCCCACCCGATGACACCTATTTTTGCCTCCTCAGGTCCTTCATAATCGGGTGGATTTGTTTCCAGTGCATTAGAAAGTGCTTCTAATTTTTTAAATCTCTTACGCATCATCTTTGAATGAATATGCGGTAGTGAGCTTGCTTTTCCTGTTTCGTCATGTTCAAGTCCGCCGCCAAGATACTGCCCACCTTCCATACCCGGTTTGGTTATGGGTGAGATCCCGTCAAAAGTATCCAGGTAACGTTTGAATCCTTCCAACTCTTTTGCTTCAATCCTGTTAGCAATTTCAATCTTCTCAGGAGATGGGACAGAAATATCAACCGTAGGAACCGAACTATCCAGTTCTACAATTTTAGTTAAATCGGGAATGCGCACTGTTGCTTTCCTGTAACCGATAGACTGGTCGGTTAAGAGTAGAACAGGCATCTGGAATCTCTCGGCAATATTGAATGCACGAATGGTCTGATAAAAACAGTCTTCAACAGAAGTTGGAGCAAGTATTACGCGCGGCGCTTCACCGGCAGTTCCATAAATAGCAAATTTTAAATCGGACTGCTCGGTTTTTGTAGGAAGCCCTGTGCTTGGTCCTCCCCGCTGCACATCAACAATAACCAGAGGAAGTTCCAACATGGAAGCAAGGTTTAACTGCTCGCCCATTAATTGCAAACCAGGACCTGAAGTTGGTGTTATAGCTTTTTCCCCTGCAAACGAGGCGCCAATGCAAGCCGAGAGAGAAGCAATTTCATCTTCTAGCTGAATTGCTCTTCCTCCAACTTTCGGCATTATATTGGTCAAAGTTTCGAATATAGGAGTTGCAGGAGTTATGGGATATCCTGCCACAAACCGGCAGCCGGCAGCTATTGCACCCAAAGCTACCGCTTCATTTCCGGATATTAACATATAATGTTCTTTTGACTGCGGGTCTGCTTCTAATTTAAATTTGCGTTCCCACTTATTTAACTCTCCTGCTTCATAACCTGCTTTAAGTGCATTCAGATTATTTTCTATTACTTTACTCCCTTTAGCACCATAGCGATCTTTTATTAATTTCTCTAACACATCAAACTCAATATCAAAAAGATTACCAAGAGCACCCAATGCTACAACGTTCTTTCCAAGTTTAGAACTTGAACTACTTGTAACAAGTTTGTTAAGAGGTATAGGGTAATATTTAACATTATGATCATCTGTTATCTCAACTTCATCCGGATCATAAATAAGTATCCCCCCTTCTTTAAGATCACTTATAGTTGTATCGTATG
>JAZGGS010000370.1:0-2785 GCA_036480595.1 Ignavibacteriaceae bacterium | reverse complement strand
GAATAAAGTCATCAATAAAATTCCGCCAATAACAGTAGAACCAAGAATATCTAATATTACATTAAATCCCATTTTATTACCTTATCTAAAAAACCAATAACTGTAAATTGAGGAAGTTTTAATTGTATCAGCCATGAAAGCGCTGGCAACAGTAACGGTAATCTTTTTATGCCAGGTTACTTTATTAGAGCTTTCTTGTAAATTTGAAGTAGTTACATAATCTACTTCGCACAAAATATTAAACACTGCGGATGGCATTGTTGAATCCACAGTTGAGTAACCATCAAAATCATCAAAGTCATTAAAAGTAATATCTGTTTCACCTAAATCAGGCCCTAAATTATTAACGGAGGTTAACTCTTTAAAAGAAGAAACAGAAATCGTATCTGTTGCTTCATCAAATGCCTTGCTTTTTGCTTCTTCAATAATAGAGGTTGCTATGGAAGTGGCTAATAAACCGAATTGTGCTTCATTGCGGAAAGTCTCATTCATCATATTATTGCTATTAACTCTAAGCATAGTAGTGGATAGTAACAGTAAAGCTCCTATCGTCAGCATCATCTGCCCGGTATTCATAAAAACTACCCCTGCATTATGGTTAAAAATTTTAAATTATTGTGCATTATTACTTCAATAATTGTGCAATTACATAACTGTAATTTTAGTATGTATGATTTTTAGACAGTTGTCTGTTGAAAAGAATCAACAGATGTAAATACTTTACTTTAAGAGAGTCTGATTTTGAAACAACAATATTTTATGCGAAAAGATATATGGTAATATTTACTTAAAGAGTGTGTAATTTATTCAAGCATCCAGCTTTTAGTTGAATTATTTCAATCAAGTACAAGGGAATAGCCCGATTAAAAACTTCATAAAAAAAGGTTGAGAAATTTTCCCAACCTTTAGTCCGCCCGGGTAATAAAATAAATATTTAAATGGTCAATCTTTTTAAGTAATGGTCCACTTTATCATTATAAGATGAAATGATTAACCGAAATCCCAATCAACTTTTTTGTTTGGCTTATCTTCAAAGTCAGATTTTTCTTTTTCATTAGGAGAAACATCCTGATGGAAGCTCTTTACTGCTTCTTCAATGGTAGTATATAAATTAAAAATTTTGGCAACTCCTGTAAGTTGTAAAAGTTCTTTCGCTGGATCTAACGGTTCAACTAATTTAAGCTCTCCTCCTTTTGTAACTAATTCTTTATGGCTTACAACAAGCACTCCTATGAAAGTTGAATCAAGACTGGAGCATTGGCTTAAATCCGCGACTATTTTTTTATTACCGCGTACTATTTGCTCAGTAAGCAAATTTTTTAACTCAGCCGATTCATTTACTGTAGCTCTGGATAAATTTACCGTAATTACTAGAACATTATTCAGAATTTTTTGATCAAAATTTTCCATCTTGTTTTCTCTTATTCTTATAGAAATAGTAATTCGAACTACTTACTTTGTACAAACAATTGTGCCAAGTACTATGCTTAGCAATACACAATTAAGCAGTTGTTAAGATATTTATTTTTTGAACCACATGATAATTTCAATTATTTTTACAGATTACCGGTAACATGTACATTGCTACCTGCTAAAAATTCTGGAAAAACTGGGTAAAAACAAATTCCCGGAAATTACTTCATATTAAAATTATCTTTAAAATTTGTTTAACCACTATTTTTATTGCAAATAGAGGTAAAAGGATCTTCCCATCTATTCTGCCTCTTCGCTTAGACCTTGTTGTTTTACAAAAGTAGTACCATTCCAAAAAAACAATTGATAACCGGGTAATGTTAACAGTTCAAAGAAATGTGTAACACAATTGTTAATAGGTATAATTCCAAATAATTATTATTTAATTTTTAGTTATAAAAGATATTAACGATGGTTGGAGTCATTATTCAGCAGAATAGAACAGTAAGATTAAGAATTGTAAAAAAAGGTTGGAATTTCTTCCAACCTTTAATACGCTTAATTATTAAAAAGTAATTAAAACTGATTACTTAAACGTCCACGCAACATTTTTTTTAGGAATAACTTCATCTGATATTGTTTCCGCTGGTTTAATAATATTATTAAAACTTTTTACAGCTTCTTCAGTGGTTTTATAAGTATTAAGTACTTTAGAGATGCCTGTTAAGTAAAATAGTTCTTTTGCAGGGTCCATCGGGTTAACAATTTTTAGCTCTCCACCTTTTGGTAGTAACTTTTTTTGAGTAACTACAAGGACGCCAATAAAAGTTGAATCCAGGTGTGTACACTGGCTTAGATCGATAACTATTTTAGAATGCCCAAAAGCAATTTGCTCATCGAGTAAAATTCTTAATTCAGTTGTTTCATTTACTGTAGCTCTTATAAGATTTACTCTGTTTGTAAGAACGCCACTTCTGATTTCATGAGTAATGTCTTCCATGATATTTTCCTTCACTCTTGTTAATAAACTTATTATACTTATTCAAACCATGATACAATTTCAAAAGAGCCCGTGTTGGGAAACATAGGCGGCGATGCTAGCATAAGTCTTTCATCATAACGGTATCTTTTTGAAAATCCACTTTTTGTTCCATTCTTATCAAAAGTACCAACTGCTCTTCTTATATGCTGAATTATTCCACCGAGAAGGTTTATATTTCCACTAATAGGTCTACTTTTGTAATTTTCAGCACCAAATCCGCCGTTTTGGCTGTAAATAGAAGCTTGAATATTTATATCACTATGATTTGGGAAATTATCGGTTATTAGGATATCGTTTTCAGCTATTATTCCCAGAAGATCGGTTGATGAT
>JAZGGS010000369.1:0-2197 GCA_036480595.1 Ignavibacteriaceae bacterium | reverse complement strand
ACAACTTGAGTTAAATCTTTTTTGAGCTTCATTTATATCATCAGTGAGCGCCTCAATTCCAAAATTGCTTGTCTTAATACCTTTAAAGAGCTCCCTGTTTACTTCGTTTAATATTTCGCTGCCTGCCTTTACTACTCCCCAGTTTTCAAGTATTTCATCTTTAGTGGTTGAGAAAACAATTTTCCCATTCATAATAAAGATGATGTAGTCAGCTATTCTTTCCAGGTCTGTAGTTATGTGCGTAGAGAATAAAACCGATTTGTTTTCGTCCTGTATTATCCCGGACAGGTGATCTAGTAACTCTCTGCGAAATACAGGGTCGAGACCGGAAGTTGGTTCATCGAGTATTATTAAATCGGCATTATGCGATAGTGCGATTGCCAGCCAGAATTTCATTTTAAATCCGTGTGATAACTTCTTAAATCTTTTTTTGAGAGGCAGTTCAAATTTATCAACCAGTTCCGCAAATTTTGTGTCACTCCATTCTTTATAAAAAAGAGCCGTAGCATTTTTTAAGTCACTAAGTTTTAAATCTTCATAAAAATTCGGCTCATCATAAACAAAACCAATTTGCGATTTTATTTCTTCCTCATATTCAATGTTATCTTTTCCAAAAACTTTTATTTCACCACCGTCTTTTCCGATTAAATTCATCATCAGTTTTATTATAGTTGTCTTACCGGCACCGTTTGGTCCAATCATTCCTGCAATGAACCCGGCAGGTATTGTGAACGATACATTATCAAGTGTAAATCCTTTATAATGCTTTGTAACCGAATTTAGTTCTAATATGTTTTTCATTCTTCATCTCCGTATAATAAGTTCAACATTTCAGTTAGCTCACTTAAAGAAATACCAAACAGCTTTGCATCCGAGACAGCTTCTCCGATTCTGTCCTCAATAATTTTCATCTTAATTTCTCTAAGCAGTTCTTTGTTTTGCGCTGCTACAAATGTTCCCCGCCCGGTAACTGTGTCTATATACCCCTCTCTTTCCAGGGTTTCATAAGCCCTTTTTGTAGTGATCACACTAACCTGTAATTCACTGGCAAGGTTACGGATTGAGGGGAGAGCGTCCCCCTCCTTCATATCACCGGCAATGATCTGGCTGCGAATCTGCTTGGAGATTTGCTCGTAAATAGGATCCCGGGAAGAATTTGCAATTAAAATTTTCATTTTTCGAGCTTTTTCATTTAAAAGATTAAAATTGTTAACTATGTATATAGTGTATATAACGTACATATACAATATATTAAATTTGAATTGATTTGTCAAATGACTTAAAGGTAAATTTGACAATGAGCGGTTAGAAATAAAAGAGCAGGTTGAAACGAGCAATTTCTATAAGGGCTAAAACTTATATCAGTCTTTAGTTGTTCTTTTCTCCCACTCCTTCGAATGTCTCAAATGTTTTGGTGCATCAAACCTACTTTGTTTAATAATTTCGTTAATATCCTCATTCTCTAAAAACGGTCCGAAGCTGGTAAAGTTCTCACCCTCCGGAATTACAAGGTTGCCATTTGGAAATATCATCAGGTAAAGCTTATCTAGCGTTGTATGATCAAGAAATTTTATTTTGATCTTTCTTCTTCCGGATAATTTTCTTTTAAGTGCTCCAAATGATCTGCTGCTTACAACAAATTTGTTCCAATCGACCTCGCCTAAAGACCGGGGGAATGTTTGAAAGAGATTATAAAACACTCTTGATTTAGTTTTCCTTTTAAAATCCACTGCTAGTTTCAAAATATTTGGAACATCTTTAATGTTGTGCTTTGTAACGGGTGTGCAGAGTTTAATATCAATAGACGGATGTTTTTTCAACATTTCCAATGCCTTTAGAACTGCTGCAAGATGTCCTGCTTCCTTGGTTTTAGAACTTATCTTTTCGGTGGATCCATCAATAGGTAGTGAAATTAAATCGATATAAGCAGCATTCAGTCTAAAAAATGTTTTTGTTAACTCATCGCCGGTTGTAGATAGCGCAACTTCCAAACCGGTGTTTTTCGCATATCTAATTAATTTCCCAATATCTTTTCTATTTAAAGGATCGCCGCCGGTAAATACAATCCTCTTTGCTCCAATATCTTTTATCTTTTTAATAATTCTTTTGGAAGTGGCAGTGCTAACAGGATTCTCAATATCCTGCGGTCCCCAGCAATAGGGGCATTCCTGGCTGCATTCACAGGTTACGTGAAAAT
>JAZGGS010000368.1:0-3739 GCA_036480595.1 Ignavibacteriaceae bacterium | reverse complement strand
CAATAATGAAAATAGGGATAACTTGTTACCCTACTTACGGGGGAAGTGGTGTAATGGCAACAGAATTGGGGAAAGAATTAGCTTTACGAGGGCACGAAGTACACTTTATCAGCTATGCACTTCCATTTAGATTAAATAATTATGTGGAAAATATTTTTTTTCACGAAGTGGAAACAAGCAATTATCCTCTTTTTGAATTTCCGCTTTACAGTTTAGCTCTTGCCAGTAAGATGGTTGAAGTAGCAGAGTTTGAAAACCTGGATCTTCTTCACGTTCATTATGCAATACCGCATGCTACAAGTGCATTTCTTGCAAAGCAAATGCTTAACGGTAAAAGAGATCTTAAAATTATTACCACGTTACACGGAACTGATATTACTCTTGTAGGACTCGAACCTTCTTTTCTTCCCCTTGTTAAGTTCAGCATTGACCAAAGTGACGGTGTAACTGCAGTTTCCCGTTTCTTAAAAGAAAAGACTATTACAAATTATTCGTGCGATAAGGATATAAAAGTAATTCCCAATTTTGTTGATACTGATTTGTTTAAACCAAAAATAAACGGTGAGTTTAAGAAGCACATTGCAGGTGAAAATGAAAAGCTGCTTGTACACACTTCAAATTTCAGGGTGGTTAAAAGAGTTACCGATACAATAAAAATCTTTGAAAAAATTCATGATAAAATTCCTTCGAAGCTTATACTGGTTGGTGATGGACCTGATAGATCGGAATGCGAAAGATTATGCAGGAAAATAGGATTATGCGATAAAGTTAAATTCCTAGGTAAACAGGATGGACTAGTTGAAATATTAACATCGAGTGATATTTTTCTTATACCTTCACAATCAGAAAGTTTTGGGCTTGCTGCCCTGGAAGCAATGGCTTGCGGGCTGCCGGTAGTCAGTTCAAGCGTTGGCGGGCTACCCGAACTTATAAGACATAATGAAACCGGGTTTATTGCCGAAATAGGAGATATTGATAGAATGGCAAAATACACCCTTGAACTACTTATGAATGAAAGGAAGTACAAGATGTTTTCAGATAATGCCAGGAGCCGGGCAGTAGATGTATTTGAAAAATCGCGGGTAGTGCCAATGTATGAAAATTATTATAAAACTATTTTGGATTCATAGAAATGATTATTTATTGTGCAGGACCTATCAAAGGTGATACAACTTTCCAAAAATTTTATTTGGAAATTATTGACTTTGTAGAGTCAGAAAAGCATACACCGCTTGCAGGAATAAGTGCAGAGCTTACTTCTACAAATCTGCTAACCGACAAGCAGGTTTATAAAAGAGACATGAAATGGATTGAAGGTAGTAAGATGATGATTGCAGAAATTTCAGGACCAAGTTTAGGTGTCGGTTTCGAAATTGCCTATGCAGTTTTTCATAAGAAGATGCCCGTGCTTGCACTTACTAACAATACAGTTAAAAATGTTTCGGTAATGATAACGGGCTGCGATTCTAATCTATTAACCCTTGCAAAGTACAGAGACACAGAGGATTTAAAAGAGATTATAAGAACGTATATTAAAGAGCTAAAAACTTAGAGTGACTGAAAAAGAATTCATTGCAGAAACTGTTGAACATTATTTGGGGAAGGGAATAAAAGTTTTTCCTGCAGATTTTGTAGAAACAAATTTTGTTGAAATACTTGACATTCCCAAAAAAACACTAATTTTAGGGGAAGAACTTTTTGGAAGTTTTGAAATAATTACCACTGATGGCAGCCAGGTACTGCTTACTGATGATCTGATGAAGGGGAAGTTCATTGTGTATGCCAGTTGCAACGCAAACGGACTGATTGAAATTCCCCAAGAAAAGGAGATGGTTGATGATGCTGTTGAAAAATATGAGAATTATATCGATATCATATTAACGGAAATTCAAAAGGATTCTAAAACAGCATTTCCGGAATCTGAAAATAATTTAGATGTTGTAAACGAAGTATTTAAAAAACTAAATCTAATAAGGTTCTAATGAGACGAAGAGGAAGAGTATCTGAAAAAGTTTATACTTATTTATCTGCGGTTTTTGGGGATGACGCTGCAAAACAGTATTGGGCATTTGTAAAAAAACCTCCCACAAAGTACATAAGGGTTAACGAGCTTAAAATTAACCGCGCCGATTTGGCTAAACGGCTTTACGATAATTATGGTATTTCTACCGAAGAGCTTAACTTTCCCACCAACGCACTTAAAATAACCGGTGGCTACGAATTTGTAGGAAGCACACTGGAAATAGTTTTTGGTTTATATTATATCCAGGGCGTGTCATCAATGTTTCCCCCCTTGGTTTTAAATCCTTCAGTTACAGATACAGTCCTGGATCTTTGTTCAGCACCCGGTTCTAAAACAACTCAGCTTGCTGAGTTGATGAAGAATAAAGGAAAGCTAGTTGTAAACGAGGTTCAAATTGATAGAATTAAAGCACTTGTTTTTAATCTAGATAAAATGAATTTCTTAAACTACGGAGTTTTAAATTCCAAGGGCGAGATTCTTAGCAAATATTACGATTCATCTTTTGATAAAATTCTGGTTGATGCACCTTGCAGCGGGCTGGGAATTATTCAGAAAAAAAACGAGGTGAACAAATGGTGGTCGCTGGAAAGAGTTGCACGGTTAACCGATCTTCAAACACGTTTACTGGTTGCTGCTATTAAAATGTTAAAGGTGGGTGGCGAAATTGTTTATTCTACCTGTACCTTAACTCCGGAAGAAAATGAACTTGTAATTAACAATATTTTACGTAATTATCCTGTTGAAATTCAGGATATCGATCTTCCTTACCAGCACAGAGAAGGATTTACCCGGTACCACGGAATAGATTTGAATGAAGACCTTGTCAAAGCAATAAGAATTGTTCCGTGGGAAGCAGATTCAGACGGATTCTTTATGGTTAAGCTTAAGAAAACCGGTGAAACTACTCCAACCGAACAGGAAAAGAAACGAAGAAGCTACGTGATGACTTTTCATAAACATAACGAGAAAGAGATTAAGGATTATTTAAAACAGATTTCTGAAGAATTTGGAATTAAGAAAAAAGTTTTATCCGGTTACAACTATATGCTAAAGAGAAAAGAGATATTTTTTGTAAGCGGTGATTGGACTGACGAAAACCTTGGTCTTTTCCACAGGATAGGAACTAAGTTTGGAACAATTGATAAAAACAATAAAGTTGTACTACATTCGCACGCAGCCCAAGTATTTGAGACAGAAATAACAAAAAATATTTACGAAGTTAAAAACCTTGAAGAACTTAAAACATACCTTACCGGTGGATTGATAATAAACGATACGATTGAACCGGGACAATATGCAGTACAGTATGAGGGCGTTATACTTGGAACAGGTGTTGTAATTCAGGGTGGATTAAAAAGTCGTTTCCCACGTTCCAAAAGAACGCAGAAGATAAGGGTAAAAGATATTTCAATTTAGCGGGGTCTATAACCCATCCCGTTTTTAAATGAATAGCACCTCACCGATCATTTCTCAAACATCTCCGCTCTTTATGAAATCTCCGATTAAATTTATTTCCATCTTATCTTAAATCCGCCAAAGGCGAGAATTCTGATTAAATGACTCTGTCATTTTAGCATCAATCCGCAAAACGGGATTACTTATTAAATTAAAGATCATTTAATAAGCAACATCTTTTTAGTTTCGATAAAATTGCCTGCTCTTAGTTTGTAAAAGTATATACCGCTTGGTAATCCGGAAGCATTGTATTCAATACTA
>JAZGGS010000367.1:0-2505 GCA_036480595.1 Ignavibacteriaceae bacterium | reverse complement strand
AGACATCCTGTAGTTGAACAGATACTTCCACCCGGCGAAAAATTTGATCCTAATGATTGTTCTTTGGATAATGAATCTAATCAAATTGCTATTATTACCGGACCAAACATGGCAGGTAAATCTGTTTACATCCGCCAGGTAGGATTGATTGTTTTAATGGCGCAGATCGGTTCATTTGTTCCTGCAGAAAGTTCAGAGATTGGTGTGGTTGACAGAATTTTTACAAGAGTGGGTGCGAGCGATAATATAACCGGCGGTGAAAGCACCTTCCTTGTAGAGATGCAGGAGGCAGCTAATATTCTGAATAACGTTTCTTCCAAAAGTCTGGTATTACTTGATGAAATTGGACGCGGTACAAGTACGTTCGATGGAATATCAATTGCCTGGGCAATTACCGAGTACATTCATGAGAATCCGGAAGTTTCTGCAAAAACACTTTTTGCCACTCATTATCATGAACTTAATGAAATGTCGGAACTATTTCCCCGGATAAAAAATTATAAAGTTGAAGTAAGAGAATATGAAGATAAAGTTATCTTTCTTCATAAGGTGAATCCCGGCAGGGCAGACCATAGCTACGGAATACAGGTTGCACAGATGGCAGGACTGCCGCAATATGTTACTAACCGTGCAAAAGAAGTTTTACAAAATCTTGAGAGCAAGGAACTTACACCGCACGAAGAAAGGAAAGAGAAACTAAGGCAGCTTAAAGAAAAGATTGAAGACCAGATAGATCTTTTTGAAATAAAAGATGATAAACTGCGTGGTGAAATTGACGATCTGGAAATAGAAAAATTAACTCCACTGGAAGCACTGAATAAATTAAGTGAATTAAAAAAGAAAGTGAAAAATGAGTGATATTAAAATTATAGGTTCTTTAAAGATGAATAAAAGTAAAGTTTTATATATTGTGCTAATTCAGATTATCGTTTTACTTTTCCTGGCTTGCAATTCTAAAGAAACGAATATTGAAGTTGATGATGAATATATAAAAAGCATTTTGGCTCATCGGAACGAAAAGGACAGCTTGATGCGTGTCGAAGAACATTCTCCGTTTAACCGTGATACAACTGTAGAATTTTCGCCGCTTAAATATTATGAACCTGATCCTGCATTTTTATTTAAATCAATACTTTTCCGCTACAATCCACAGGATACAGTTGAGATATTAGGAACAAAGGGTGAAATAAGGAGGGTTATTAAGGAAGGATTTGTTAAACTGGATTTTGATGAGACAGAATATAGAGTGAATGTTTATAAAGGCTTTAGCTCTAACGGTTTGGCTTACCACAGTATTTGGTTTACCGATAAAACAACGGGTGACGAAACGTATGGTGTAGGAAGGTACCTTGATTTTGAAATGAATAAAGATCCGGATTTTGTTTATGACATTGATTTTAATTATGCGTACAATCCTTATTGTTCTTACAATGCAAGGTATTCATGCCCAATTCCAAGAGAAGAGGATTATTTAGATCTCCTTATCGAAGCAGGAGAGAAGAATTTTCATTAAAGAATTAATCTAAACAGAAAATAGAAAAAGGGGTAGATTCAATTTCAATCTAATCCGGCTTCGCGTTCCGTTTGCGCCTCCTCTAAATGTTCACCACACAAAGCGTTTCGTGTAGTATAGCTTCGGCGGCACACAGTAGGCGGACGAGTTTATTCAACGCTTATAAGAACAACTCTTCTGTTCAGAATTCTGCCTTCGGCAGTAAAATTATCTGCTATTGGAAAGTCCTCGCCGAGACCAACTGTTTCGAACCTGTTTTTATCTAATCCTTTGGATAGGAAATAGTTAAAAACCGCCTGGGCTCTTCGAAAGGAGAGGATCTTATTATATTCCGGCTCACCTTGGTTATCAGTATGCCCTTCAATACGCCACTCAGAATTAGGACGCAATTTTATTTTTGCAATCACTTTATCCAGTTCATCATAAGCAGAAACCGAAAGAATTGCTTTTCCTGTTTCAAAAGTAGTGGAGGCATAAAAAATGTATTCCTGGAATTCATCAGAACAACCATCCATAGTAACCGGAGTACCGAGAGGGGTATTAGGACATTTATCAAGATAATCTGCCACTCCGTCTCTATCTGAATCCAATGGGCAACCGGTATTATCAACCAAAATTCCAGTCGGAGTATTCGGGCATTTATCAAGATAATCAGGAACTCTATCTTTATCTAAATCAACCGGGCAGCCAAGACTATCGACACGGATTCCTCCGGGAGTTTTAGGACATTTATCCAGATAATCAGGAACTCTATCACCATCTGAATCTAACGGGCAGCCATAACGGTTAATTTTTACTTCTGGAGGTGTGTTAGGGCATCTATCGAGGTAATCGGGTATGCCGTCTCTATCGCTATCAAGGGGGCAGCCGTTCGCATCAACACGTACCCTTGCCGGGGTGTTAGGACATTTATCCAGGTAATCTGCTATTCCATCTCTATCCTCATCACTTGGGCATCCAAGAAGATCAACTTCTATTCCTTCGGGTGTATC
>JAZGGS010000366.1:0-5425 GCA_036480595.1 Ignavibacteriaceae bacterium | reverse complement strand
TTTGCTCCAATATCTTTTATCTTTTTAATAATTCTTTTGGAAGTGGCAGTGCTAACAGGATTCTCAATATCCTGCGGTCCCCAGCAATAGGGGCATTCCTGGCTGCATTCACAGGTTACGTGAAAATCAATTGTTGAAAAAAGTTTTGTTTTTACCATAAAATAATACTGCCATTGATCTTTTCTGCCTGTTAAAATATAATTAAACCTAAATTAAATAATTACTTGCTTTTAACCGGATTACAAGTGAGATAAATAGCAAATATTTTCTTAAGTTTAGCAGGAATAATTTTCAAATCGGAGGATGAATGAAATCCGCAGTTATCTTAGTATTGTTTCTCATCGGAACATTTACAGCTTGCTCTGTGCTAACGCTAACCCCTGCTAATTTTGCTTGGCCGATTGAATCTGTTTTAAAAGTGAATGATGAAGGCGAAGTGAGTGAAGAGAGGTATTCGTTTTCGTTTGATGCAAAAGGAATTTATTACGAAGAATTCCAGGATTCATTAGCATACCTGGATAGAGAGTTGAGAATAATTAGAGATGTTCAGGGCTACTACTTTATTACAGGTGTTAAGTTTAAAAATGTTTATGTCTTCCGTGCTTATGATGGAGCAATGGTATTAAACAATAAGATATTGATTTCAGAATCTGGTGTTCAGAATCCTGCCTTTAACCAGCGCTCTCCTCACATAGAACTAATTGATAGCGATAAAAAATTAAAGCTTACTCACCAGGGAATTGAAGGGGGAGACAAATGAAAAAGCAATCTCTCTTAAAGCTGGCTGTAACTTTTCTAACATTAATGTTTGCCCAATCTTCCTTTGCTCAATCCGATTATGAAATTGTTCAGAACTTCAAAGCAAAACACAAGGAGATTGAAAAGCAGATTAAAGATGCTTCATCATTAGAAGACCTCACTGCTGTTGTTACAGAGATAGGTAGATTAAAGCAGGAATATGTTGAGCATAAAGAGCTTCTGGATAAAAGTTTGTACCCGGTCAATTATAATAGATCATTTGAGAAACTTAATGCTGCTTATGTATTAAGACAGGGAGATTTCACAACAATTGATGTTCTTAAAACGGAAGTAATAGAGCTTGAACAACAGGTTGAGTTTCTAAACCGAATAAACAACGAATTACTAATAAAGATTGAAGACCTTAAAGCCCATAGAAAGAAGGATAAGAAAACCATAGCTGAATTAGAAAACCTTATTACAGATTTAAGAAACTCTCTGCGGAAGCGTGATAAACTGGTAGTAGATATGATGGATAATCTTATGCCACCGATTATGAGAGAAAAAGCAACTCTTTCGCCCGAGGATAAAAGTACGGTTCGTCGTGAAGAACGAAAAGAAGATGTCCTTCAAAATGTAAAAATTTCAATAAGGGATAATATTAGATTTTTAGAAGCAACATCTCTAAATCCTGATGATATAAAAGATGTTCAGAAACAGCAGGGACAATTTTCGGAGACTTGGAAAGCAATAGGTCCGAATCTGGTTGATGTTTATGCAGATAAAAGTAGTAAAGCTTATCTACTTAAAGAAATAGATTCTTTGTTTACTCAGTGGTATGATAAGTCTGTTGATCAGAATGTTTGGAGATCAATCAGTGATGAATTCAAAGCAAAAGGTATAAACTTAAAAGAATTTAATTATGCTGAGGAATTTGTTCATTCCATAAAACTTTTTATAGAAGATGAAATAAACAACCTGGGAGTAAAAAGTAATGATGCATCTAAAAAAACATATGTGAATTTTACAGACAGCACCTGGTTCGCAATAGTAAAACCAATGTGGGTGCCTTACCTGATAGAAGGCGGACTGCTTACTGCTAAGCAAAAAGATGAAGTTGAAATGAATATAGAAGAGTGGAAGAGTGAATTATATCCATCAAAACTGTGGCTTTACATAGTAATATGGTTAGTTATTGTGATAATTATTATACCTGCTGTATTACTAATTAGAAAGAGAAAAAAGTCTGACGGAAAGAATAATAATGTTGTTAACGAGTAATCCTTAATTATATTTTGAGCCCCAACTTTGCCTGGGCTTTTTTATTATCTTTTAGTTTTATCATAAGAACAGCAGATACTACTCCTAAAATAAATATTAAGCTCCACAAAATATCTGAACCAAAATTTTCTAATACTTTTGTACCGAGTAACGGACCTAAAATGAACGATAAACTAAAAGTCATTTGAAGATAACCCATGTACTCGCCGCTTTTTTCTTTAGGAGAAATTTCAGCCACATAATCTCCTGCTGCGGGGAATAAGATCATCTCACCAAAAGTCCAGGTAATAACAGAAAAGATTAATAAAAATAATCCATCTGCATAGACAAGCATCCCAAAACCGATAGCTGCTAGTAAAGCACCAAGCGAAAGTGACTGCCAGTGCTTCCACTTTCTCATCGCATCGTTTAAAGGAACTTCAACTATGATAATCAGCACTGTGTTTACAGCCATAAGTAAACCGAACGTTGTTTTAATAAACCCGAGATCTTCAACTATAAAAATTGGGAACGCTCCTACATGCTGGAAAAAAACAATTTCTACAGGTATTAAAGCCAAAAGAAAATAGATGAATATCCTGTTTTTAAAAACTGATATTCGATCATTTTCAATTGATGCTGTTTCCTCCTCACTGGCGGGAAGATCCGGAGGATGAACTTTGATTCCCGAAAATAACAGGAAAAAGCCAGCAGCAATTGATGTAACACCATCTACATAAAACAACAACGAGAAGTTTATTGTACTTAATATTCCACCTAGCACAGGTCCTATACTCATTCCCAGGTTAAGTGCCAGCCGGTTAAGAGCAAAAGCAGTTTTTCTTCTGTCTGATGTAATTTCCTGTGAAATAAAAGACATACTTGCAGGACGAAAAGCTTCAGAGATTATTCCCCATACAAAACTTAAAGCAAGAAACAGAATAAAATCACTTACAAAGGAATAGAGGAAAAGGAAAAATCCCGAACCGAAAAGAGAAATTATCATCAGTCGTAATGAACCAAACCGATCACTTAGTCTTCCGGCAAAAGGAGCTGAGATAAAAGCACCAACTCCGAAACAAGCTAAAACAAGCCCGGCTTCTGATACACTTACCATTAACTCTTCCACTGCATACAAAGCAATAAAAGGCAGTACCATCATACCAGCTCTGTTTATGAGCGAGCCGATAGCAAGCAGCCAGATGTTACGCGGGATATTTTTTAATCCGCTCCAGGGGTGTTTCATTTGTAAAAATTAATTTGTTCTTAAAAGACAGCACAATTTAATTGTGCTTTAATTGCCTACCAAATTGCAGTTCGGATTTGTATATTTTTGTATAAATGAACAGATCATTAAAAGGAACAAAATGAATTTTCTAAAATTAGCTATCGTTTTCTTTATTGCAGTTTCTACAAACATTGCACAGACTATTACTAATGCAGATGATAAAGGGAGCATTTATAATACACAGGTGAAAAAAATTCAATCAATTTCAGTTGAAGATGATTTTTATATTTATATAAGTCTGCCGAAAAGTTATGAAGCAACGAATAAACATTACCCGGTGCTTTATATTTTAGATGGCGACATGGCTTACGGAATGGCTGCAAGTATTGCTCGCTACCTTCAGTTTGGCGGAAACATACCGGAACTTATTATTGTTGGGATTGGTTATGGGACTTTGAGAAAGGTAGAAGGTAACATGCGGCAGAGAGATTATTCCCCAACAGAAAAAAGTGGTAAACAAGGTATAACAGGCGGTGCGCCAGACTTCCTGAATTTTTTAACAGATGAACTTTTTCCTCATATTGATTCCACATACAGAACCGATAAAAATGATAAAGCGGTTTTTGGATACTCTATGGCAGGATTGTTTGGCTTATATACATTGTTTAATAAACCGGGAACATTTAACCGTTACATTATTAGCAGCCCGTACCTGCTTTGGGATAACGCGGAAATTTTTAATGAAGAAGAGGGAGCTGCTATAAAATTTACTGAGATAAACGCCAGGATTTTTATTTCAGTAGGCAGCGAGGAATCAACAGAAAAATATTTTAACCCGGTTGATGAACTTGTAACTTTACTTGAAAGCAGGGAGTATGAAGGGTTAATCCTGGAAACAAAAGTGTTCGATGGCGGAACACATTTAATGTGTCCTCCCGAGGCTTTAACTTATGGACTGGTCTCTGTTTATAAAGATTAATGAAGTTTTAATTGACACCACCCTGAAAATTTCTTAAGTTCATTTTTATTTTCCTGGGAGAGAAGGTTATTGTTTAACACTATAGGAGGTAACTAATGTACGAAATTTATGTTAATTATATTGCAATACTTGTGGTTGGAGTTATATCATTTTTATTAGGAGCTCTCTGGTATTCGCCGAAGCTTTTTGCAAAACAATGGATGAATGCAATTGGTAAAACCGAAGAAGAGCTAAAATCAGGTGCCAGTGCAATGACTTATGTTATTACTTTTGTTGTTTGGATAATTGCAACTTATGTACTTGCAGTTTTTGTACACTACTCAGGGGCTTCTACATTTGGCTATGGTATGCTTGCGGGATTTTTGTGCTGGTTTGGATTTTTTGCATCACTAAGTTTAATAATGAGTTTATTTGAGCAAAAACCAAAACAGCTTTGGCTGATAAATAACAGCTATATATTGGTTGCTTTATTAATAAGTGGTGGCATTTTAGCAATTTGGAGATAGATTATGCCTAAAATAAAATGGGTTGAGAAAAAATTTGAGTTTGATCTTTCACAGGATGAGTTTTCTTTTATTCTTAATAGATTGAGGGAAATCCCTGATAAAATTGAACAGCTGGTTTACTCTGCTTCACCGAAAGTTCTTAAAAGAAAGATTAATGACAAGTGGTCAATTCAGGAACACATTGGTCACATAATTGATTTAGAAAAAGTACACGAGGGAAGAATTGATGATTTTATTAGTGGAGCTGAAGAATTGCGCGCAGCAGATATGACTAATAAAAAAACTAACGAAGCGAACCATAATCAGAGAGAAATTGCAGACTTATTACAGGAACTAAGAGTTACCAGGAAAAAATTTATTAATCGGCTGGAAGAACTCGATGAAAGCGTCTTATCTCATGTTTCGATACACCCGCGATTAAACCAACCGATGAGACCAATTGATATGGCTCAGTTTGTTGCTGAGCATGATGATCATCACATCAATTCCATAATAGAGCTAACTGAAAGGTGATCTTAAATGTATAATATGTAACCCAGATTTTAATGAAGCTGACCCCACATTTTCTCACCTGCAGTTATTCTTAACTTAAGAAAATTTTGCTTTGGCGGAAAAGGGCAAGTAGCAAATTTTGTAAATACACATGGTGGATTGTAAGCATAGTTGAAGTCAATTATCATATTGCCATTTGAATCAGGTTTATCGGTATATAAA
>JAZGGS010000365.1:0-3196 GCA_036480595.1 Ignavibacteriaceae bacterium | reverse complement strand
GCTAAAAATAAGGAAAATAATTCAAGGAGATGGGAAACCGGAAAAAATCTAAAAGCTCGTTTAGTTGGATTAGTTTAAAATGGAAAACTTATTCGTAGTGCGTCCACATTCTTATTACTTTAACTGTTTTTTGTTTATCTAAAACCTGGTAAACGATTCGATGTTGAATATTAATTCGCCGGGAATATTCACCGGTAAGATCGCCAACTAATTTTTCATATCTTGGGTGTGTTTTATAAGGATTCTCATTCAATAATTCTAGTAATTCTTCAACCCTGTTTTTTAATCCTGCCGATTTAATTTTTTTTGCATCCTTTTGAGCTTGTTTGGTAAACACGACCTTCCATGCTACCATTTAAGCTCCCTGGTGCATTTCTCTGCAGGTGTTTTTAAACCTTTCACTATTGATTCTCTCATTCCGGGGATTGAGAGCAAATACAATGTTTCCTGAATTGCTCTCCAGTCATCTTCCGAAATTAATACAGCATTTGTTCTTTTACCGGTTATCTGAATAGGTTCCCTATTTTTGGCTGTTTCGTCTAAAAGCTTATATAAGTTTGCCCTGGCATTTGTTGAAGATATTGTTTTCATATTTTTCCATTAACTTTTTCATAAACGTACGCAATGATGTACGCAATGTCAAGGAATTGCTTTGAGTTATGGAAATTATTTCAGTACAAACTTAATTGGTATCCATATTCTTACATTAACAGGTTTGCCTCTCTGTTTACCAGGATGGAACCTTGTATTTTTTACTGCATCCAGTGCTACCTGATCCAATCCACCGCCAATACTTTTTTGAACAAAAGCATCAATAATGTTTCCCTGTTTATCAACTACTGCTTCAACTACAACCGTTCCTTCAATCTCTATCCTTTTTGCAATTTCAGTATAATAAACTTTTTCCTGGATAGCAGACATTCCGCCGATTGGTTCCGGGAGCTGCTCAACGACAACAAAAATAATAGGTTCGTCATCCGCAAGTTTTGGCTCACGTAGAGGTGGTGGTGGAGCTAGCTGCTCGTTCATGCCTATCTCAATATCATCCAATTCTATTTCTTCAATAGGTTCATCGTCAAAATAATCTTGTGGTTGAATATCTAAAGGTGGAGGAGGTTTAGGTTTTTGAATTGACTTTGGCATTTCGTAGATGTTTATAGGAGGCGAAGGAGGCAATATTATTAATTCAGATTCTATCTTTTGAGGTGAGAATTTAAACGCAGCAATTATTATAGCAAGTGTAAAGATAATACTGAGCTTAATGTACCTGCTGTACTTTGCACGTAGGTTGGCTCTAAAGTTTTTTATAACCGGCATTGTAAACTCCTTAATGGTTTAAAGTTAGGAATTATACAATGCCAGCTTAAAATTGTTCCCCGTTTTGCTAAGTTATTCGTGGAGTATAAATAGTCCGTAGTGTCCTACAGAGTAATCTTTCTTGTATTTATAAACACTTATTTCAATCTTGTGCTCACCATCATTGTAAGGTTTAATTGTAACCATTGCCTCATCATCATTCTCAGCATCCTTTTCAACCAGTTTCCATTTTCCTCTTATCTTTTCATAAACCGCCACATCAATATCCTTTATGCGGTAATCTCCAAAGGCCACAATGCCGTAAGTCCAATCTTTATAAAGCATCCTGTATGTTTCCTTTTCGGTAAAGATAATATCAAACTCCATTCTAACTATCTCAAAACCATTTTCTTCAATCTCTTCAATTAGTGGTTCTGCCCTGGCAAGAATTGGCTCCATCGATGTACCCCTGCTATTATCAAGCCTTGCATATTCCCTTTGTGCAAAAGAAAGTGTAGGAAAAAACAGAATAAATAAAAAGAACAATTTTAATTTCATCTTAATTCTCCTTGTTGTTATTAATTTGAAACCGGTGGAATATAAAAAAGACTGTAATTATCTAATTAAAATAATTTGTTAAGATTAGTATATCAAGAGTTTTAAAAAACAGTTAATCATAATTAACTATTTAACTCTTTTCCATATCTCTTCAATAAAAATATCATTTATCTGCCCGGAATGGTACCAGCTGTCTCGGTTAACCACACACTTATACTGATAAGTTTTAGCAAGCATATTCTGTATTGATGAAAACATCATAAGCTCCTGAAGCACTTCACCTTTAACTATATATCTACCACCTCCTACTCTCTTAAATTCTTTACCTGGCATTGTTTGCCCAACATATAAGAAAAACTACGTGCTTACAATCTTGATGGATGTAAAGTTAGCATTGGTTCTGGTAATAACTGTATCGGGCAGAGTGTACTTGTAAGAAGCTAGTTCCTACGTACCTACAAGTTCAGTACTGTCCTGTGCAAAATGTTCAGAAGGGAAGAAAAAAATTAGTAATACAAATACTGCTTGACTAAAGCCCTCCGCCAAACACTTTTGCCAGCTCAATTTCGTAACCGTTAGGATCTTTAATATAAATTGAACTGGATCTTTCCCAGTCAAGCTGTCCTCCGTAATAAACTTCGATGCCAAGCTCCGTACATTTTTGCATAACATCCTCAAAGTTTTTTATATGAAGACCAAAATGATTGAAACCATTTTTTTCAAAATGATCAAACTCATCCCTCTGGTATAAGCAAAGTTTGACATGGTCGTTCCCGATTATCTTCGAATTTTCTTCCGGCTGTTCTTTAAATACAGTAAAACCAAAAAGCTTATTGTAAAATTCTACTGATTGATCCAGGTTTTTTACATCTAAATTTAGATGGTCAATTCCTGCTGTAATCAGGCTCATATTTTCTCCGGAAATTAAGTAATAAAAAGAAAGCCCCGTTTGTGCGAAGCTTACAAAATTGGTTTTATAATCCCTCTGAAGGAAAATAAATTTAATAAAAAACTTTAACAAGACAAGCATCTTTTCGAAACCAAAAAACGCTGTAATTGTCGGGGAATAAACAAATAGTGCTATTTTTGCCTCTTTTGAGACCTTGTAGTGCTAAAGGATATAAGCATAGTAAATAGAATTAGTCTTACTAATCTTTATTCAATTTCAGAAAAATTCAACATTTCTTTTCCACTATTGCCTGCGCAACTGTAATATTTCTTTCGTTAAGATTGTGAACCATGTTGTGGAATTTTTCGTCAGCATTTTCACCCATCACAAGATGCAAATCCAAGGGAGATGGTTCCCGATTTTTCATCTTTGCCTTAAACCCATCCTCTTAAC
>JAZGGS010000364.1:0-5875 GCA_036480595.1 Ignavibacteriaceae bacterium | reverse complement strand
GAGAAATAGTAAAAATTGATGGGGGAAAATGTGATGGCTGCGGCGACTGTATTCCTAGCTGCCACGAAGGTGCTTTACAGATAATTGATGGTAAAGCCAGGTTAATTAGTGACTTATTCTGTGATGGATTAGGGGCATGCCTTGGGCACTGCCCGCAAGAAGCAATAACTATTGAAAAGAGAGAAGCCGAACCTTACGATGAGCGAAAAGTTATGGAAGTTATTATTAAAGGTGGTGAGAATGTTATTTCAGCCCATCTGCAGCATTTAAAAGATCACAATGAAGTGAAATTTTTTAACCAGGCAGTTGAGTTCTTAAATGAAAACGGAATTGATAATCCGTTAGACGGCAGAGTGCAGGAAAAGCCAGCACAGCATGAGATGTGCGGATGCCCCGGTTCCAGGGAGATGATAATTGAAAGCAACGAGCTTGCAGATGTTGAAACAGGTGAGAGACAATCTCATTTAAGACAGTGGCCTATCCAATTACATCTTGTTTCACCTTTTGCACAATACTACCAAAACTCAAACTTACTGCTGGCTGCAGACTGTGTGGGCTTTGCTTATGCAGATTTCCATAAAGACTTTTTAAATGGCAAAAGCATAGCCATCGCCTGCCCAAAACTGGATACCAATAAACAAGTTTACCTGGAAAAACTTACTGCGATGATTAATGATGCAAATATTCAATCGATAACTGTGCTTATAATGCAGGTGCCATGCTGTGGTGGATTACTCCAGCTAGCACAAACAGCCGCCGGATCTGCCGAAAGGAAGGTTCCTATCAATGCAATTATAATTGGAGTTAATGGAGAGATATTGCAGGAAGTGGAAGCTTCTGTTCTATAACTATATTAGAAGTAACAGTTCTTTTCTTCCGCTTGTGGTCTAAGATTCAATTCCCTTTCGTGCGGTTATTCCTTCCTGGTAATAATGTTTTATTTCTTTCATCTCTGTTACCAGGTCAGCTTTATCCAGGAGTTTATCAGGGCAATACCGCCCGGTTAAAATGAGTTCAATATTTCCCGGTTTCTGTTTCATAAAAGTTAATATTTCTTCATCAGAAAAAAGCCCGAAGTAGATTGAGACGCAGACTTCATCAAGGATAATTAAATCATACTTTCCGCTAAGCATTTTTGCTTTTGCTGCTGCTAAACCGCGCCGGGCATTATCTATTTCCTTTTTACCCGGTGGTTCCTTTTTATAAACAAATTCATCCCCGGCAAACTGTTCAATTGTTATCCATTCACTTAAATATTTTAAACCTTTATGTTCGTTATAAGGAAATTCTTTCATAAACTGTGCAATGTAACTCTTCAACCCAAAGCCGGCGGAGCGTACTGCCTGCCCAATTGCTGCTGTAGTTTTACCTTTTCCATTGCCTGTATAAATTTGGATGAAGCCCTTATCGAGTTTGTTCATAAGAATTTTTAAAATTATTGCTTAATTCTGTGTAGAAACCCGGAAAAATTGTTAATTAATTATTATAACTTAAAACAAATTTCATCTTGCGGTTTTAAGTATTTTTTGCTTTATTAAAGATGACTTTAGAAGATTAGTTAATTCAAACTGGTTATTTTCTCCACAATTTAACAATTTTAAATATATTTATTCAGGAAAGATTAAATGGAATTTTTTGGTTCAGTAACTGTAGCGATTTTATCTTCACTGTTTTTAGTATTTGCAATAGGACTTTATTTCTATTTTTACCTTGAAGATTAGAAGTCAGAGTTTTATCAACTCTTTAGTGTAAAAGTCTCACCAATATCTCTCAGTCCTATTTTCATTTTATAATGTTTCTCAGATTTTTTCATCCATTCTAGAGGTTCGAGTAAATCACTACCGGTATCGAAAGTTTTACAATGCATAGGAATAAAATATTTTGCACCAAGATGGTATTCTGCCATTACAAGTGCTTCTTCGGGAGTGCAGTGAAAACTCCGCCATGGATTGTAACCGCCAATCGGCATAATAGCAATATCAACAGCTTCATTTTTATGCTGCTTGAATTTATCGGTAAAAGTCGTGTCGCCGCCAAATAGAATTTTCTTTCCGTTTCTCTCTAAGATATAAGCATTATAACTTCTGCCGTCAGTAATAAATCCACCGGAGCGGTCCTTTTCCCCGGGATAACGCCAGCCGCGATGTTTCACCTCCAGAGCTTTAAATTTTATATCATTCAACTTCAGTTCTTCCAGCCAGTCCATTTCCTGCAGCGATTTCCATTGCAGATCATTAATCACATCTTTCGTGTTGAAGGCAGTAATGCAATCCAGTTTACCGGGATACATTTCTGTAAATGCTTTAAGTGTTTTATAATCCATATGATCCATATGAGCATGCGAGATAAGCACAATATCCGGCCGGGGAATTTCATCAATTGTTAAAGCAGGTAAAGTTGCCCTGCGCAGACCTAAAATAAATCCGCCGATATATAATCCAATTCCCTCAAAAAAAGCCGGATCGGTTAAAATAATTTTCCCGTAAAAATTAATAAGTAAAGTTGAATGCCCTATCCAGGCAATATTTATTTCATCATTCTTCCACTCACCCGGTACAGGTTTGCTTTTTATATCAATCTCCGGCTTCCTGCCATACAATTTTTTGCCGCGAGAAACAAACCCGGGAAAAAGAGATGCGCCGGTTGCTGCCAATAAACCGTGTTTTATGAATTTTCTTCTTTTCATCCAGTTATGTTAATGTTCCTGAAAAATAAATAACTTTTTTATTCATGCTCAAATCAATATTCTAACATTATAAAAGAATAATTATTAAACAATGAAGAAAAAACTTCTCCAACTTATCTTTTGCAGCGTAATTCTTGTTCTATTTTCCTGCAGTAAGGATTCACCGCTTTTTCCCGAATTTAATACTGATTACTTTCCAACTGCTATTGGAAATAAATGGGTTTATAATAACGGAACATTGGATTGGACAATTGAAATAGAAGAGACTAAAATTATTAATAAGAAAACCTATTACGTTTTTGTCAGGAATTATGATGGTGTTCGCGATACAAATTTATACAGGGTAGCGAAAAACAATTTAGTGCTTGTTCAGTTCGATAATAAAGATTACACTTATATAAACTTTGATGCACCTATTAACCAGCAATGGCAGTTTCATTCGGGTTATTACGGTTTTGTTAGAGAAAGAAATTTAACCGATACTGTTACCGCCGGCTCATTTACACATGTAACTGAAATTTTTATCGCAAACCATATTGTTTCAGATGTTTTTGAATATAACCGTTATGCTCCCGGTGTGGGCTTAATATCAACCGCGGGATGGAGAAGATATTCTGAATTGAAAAGCGCAACCGTAAACGGAATTACCTATCTCTAAAAATTGATTCTTTAAACGAATAGAATTAGTTTAGAAGCTAATTCTTAAAGGAAATAATAATGTCTGTTCTAGATATTTTAATTTTATTTGTGATAGCAGGAATCACAGGTTCAATTGCACGCAAACTTGTTGGTATGGATAAAGGTGGATGTATCTTATCTATTGTTGTAGGGTTTATAGGTGCTTTAATAGGAACATGGCTTGCACGCGAACTAAATTTTCCTGATCTTTTTTCTTTTACGATCAGGGGAATCACTTACCCGGTAATCTGGTCTATTATCGGTGCGGTTTTATTCACGGCGGTCTTAAGTCTAATCTCTCCCAAAAAGAAAAGCTAATATTTTTTAGTTCATCAGTTTAATATTAAACTTATTAATATGGGTACGCATCACAAAGGAACGGTTAAGGAAAAGTTAGCACTGGATACATTTATTAAGCTTAGACGATCCGCGGACTCTTTAAGCTCCAGGATAAATTTTATCCTTGCTAAAAATTCTTTGACCGAAAACCAGTTTAATGTACTTGATGCACTTTATCATCTCGGTCATCTTACCCAAAAAGAGCTTGGTAAAAAATTACTGACGAGCGGTGGAAATATAACAATGATAATTGATAACCTGGAAAAACGGGAATTGGTTGAACGAAGAAGAGGTGAAAAAGACAGGAGAACTTTTGCAATTCATTTAACGGGAAAAGGAAGAAATAAAATAAAATCGGTGATGCCCGGTATAGTAAAATTTATTAGTGAAGAGATGAATATATTAACATCAAAGGAGCAGTATGAAATGCAGAAGATGTGTAAAGCTATCGGTTTAAAAAAGAAATAGGCTAATCCTTTCCGGTTGAACTTTTATAAGCATTAAGAATTTCCGGCAGCACCTTTCCAGACTCTCCGAAAAAAGAATAATCTGCAATTGAAGAAACCTCCGTCTGCTCAATATTTATTTCCACTATTACGGCGCCCCCTTGTTTGGCTGCATTAATCAGCCCGGCGGCAGGATATACCACCGCCGAGGTTCCTACAACAAAAAAAATATCGCTGTTAACAGAAGCATATTCACCACCCCTAAATTGATCTTCCGGAAGCATCTCGCCAAACCAAACTACATCAGGACGAATTAATCCGCCGCATTTACATTTTGGCACGCCTTTACTAAAATCTAATTCTTCATTGTAAAATTCTTTACAGTTAACACAAAAATTCCGTTCGATGTTTCCATGTAATTCAAATATACTATTGCTCCCGGCACGCCTGTGAAGGTTATCTATATTCTGAGTTACAACTGTAACTTTATCAAAATATTTTTGCATCCCGGCAATTGTTTGATGTCCTTGATTCGGCTGTGCATCATAAATTATCTTTTTACGGTGGTTATACCATTCCCACACTATTTCAGGGTTAGTAATAAACGCATTAAAGTTTGCCAGTTCTTCCGGTCTAAATTTTTTCCAGAGTCCATCTTTACCACGAAATGTTGGTATTCCGCTTTCCGCGGAGATTCCAGCTCCTGTAAAGAATACAAGCGAACCAGCTTCTTTAAGTTTATTAATAAATTTCTGTTCTATTTTCAATCTTCCAGTTCTTCATTTACTTCTACAAGAAGTTCTTCAGCTTCCTGCAAATATTTTTCATCATCTTCCAGAATACGTGGCGCTTTTTGAACTAACAGTAGATTTTCTTTTGCAAGTTCATATTCATCTTCTTCTATATATGCTTTTGCCAATTCGAGATGATACATCCTGAAATTTGGTTTTAATTTAACTGCAATTTGAAACTCCCTTATAGCAACATCCATATCTCCCCAGCCAAGACCAAGGGGTAATCTCAACAAGTATACTTTTTCACAAACTTTTGCATGAGTTCTTCCAAGCACATAATGTGCAAGTGACTGGTAATAACTTCCACCGTTGCCAAGTTCAATCGCTCTCTCGCTGTCATTCTTAACATCACCCACTGTTCCGATGGCAGAAAAGATCCCTTCGAAAAGTTCAATTCTTCCATTTGAAATTGCGCGTCTTACATACGGAATGGATTGATCGGGGGCAAGCATAACAGAGCTGTCGGCGTATGCAAACGACTTTTCATAAACTTCAATTTTTGCATCTTCCTCTTCATCAGCCTCCTCGGGCATTTTTGCACCAAGGTTAACATACGCTCTGCTTATCCGCCAAATAATTTCCCAGTTGGCAGGACTCATTTCATCCGCCTTAAGGTAAGTTTCAAGGGCTTTTTGATGATCGAATTCTTTATCGTATTTATCCCCTTCCCCAATCAGATTTTCAACTGTCTGAGAATATGAACTACTTATAAAAGCAGAAACAGTTAATAGAAGTAGGGTAACAAAGGTAAAAAGTTTCATATTATTTCTTTTAATTAATCGAATAAGCTGTCGTTTGATTTTTTTTCCGGTTCGGGAGATAGTTGGTGATTATAAAGATCGGTTTGTGCCAGGGTTATAAACCTTGTCCAGCCGCGATCAGATTTTTTTTCGTTGGAAAGTGTGTTTTTATAAGCATTCACTTTTGCACTT
>JAZGGS010000363.1:0-9683 GCA_036480595.1 Ignavibacteriaceae bacterium | reverse complement strand
GCAAGAGCAACCATCAAAAGAAAACAAAGTGATACGTTTCTCATAATCTTCTCCTAATTATTATGATTAGTTATTTAATTCTGGAAGTAGAGTAAATTTATAATCGAACCTGAGGGATTGAGCTATGTAGTGTAGAACAGCGAGTAGATTATTAACGGAATAGGAGTATTACTGTATGATAGATATAAATTGTTATTAGAGTTAGCCCTTTCCTTCCTGAATAAGAAATTAACACCTTTCATCAACAGAAGCAACAATTTAGTCAATAATCTTTGTTAGAATTGACTCGTTTTGTACATAAAGGAAAGCTTGGTGGGGTAAAGTCTTTTGACAAAAGCGACTGCGGAAGTAATATTAAAGAAGTTGAAACCCAGCCAGGTTTTTTTCAATGATTCTTCAGTAAAAAATTTAAAATTTGTTTGTAAATGACTTCTTATGAAGTTAATGAGATATGTGCTGATGATTTAAGAAATGATTTTAATTCATTGTTTATTTTCTTGTCCTTTTCCGGATCGGAATTGTAAATGCCAAGTTCTATTTCAGATTCAGTAATTAAGCTCATTAGAATTTATTTTTTAATTCGTTCCTGAATGCCAGTCTTAAGAGCTTCCAAAAGTTTTAGATAATATTCAAAATGAGTTTCTTCCTTCATATTCTGACTCTGTAACATATCTTCCACAAGACGATACCTTCGTTTTTCACCGGTTTCTTTTTCAAGAATAGTAATAACATAATTCAAAGTTTTGTAATTAAATGAGGAAGTTATATCTCTTCCCAATAAGCGGGCCCCTGTAATTGTAAAATCAAAATCATCGTTTACAAGATCTGACTCTTCTTCATCTAATCTTTCTAAGTTCCCTGCTTCCAAGTATGATTCGAGCAGTAAAACTAAATCAATTGCATCTCTTGAACGTTCCGGATAGCGTTCATTCCAGGAGATAATCTTTAAGAGAGCCAGGGAATGGGGTGCCGCGAAATTGACAATTATATCGGGATTACTTTTGACTTTAACCAGATCGGAATTCTCAAACGCTTCATCAAATCCCAGGATAGTAAATTCTTTATTTTCTTTAGGCCACCTAAAAGTTCCATCTTTAGAGGCGATTTTGCCGAATGGGACAATATCTACAGGATATGTTTCCTTAAAGAGCAACCGGTGTTCGATGTTTTTATCTTGTACGAATTTACTACCTTTAGTTAGAAATGACATTAAAGAGTCAAACACTTTCCAATCATTTACACTTACTCCAAAATCAATATCATTAGTTGCTCTAAATACTTTTTTGCTGTAGACAAATTCAAGAATAATATCTCTTGCGGTAGCTCCAACTATAAAAAAAGAAATAGCAAGAGAATCGGTTGCTTCCTTGATTGATTCAATAATCTCTAAACGGTATTTATCAATCTTCCCCGATATATCGTATGATTTCTTTGTCATAAATAATTTTGGCAGTATCAAGATTCCTGTTATCCCCGGTTGCGATCAGGTCTGCATAAATTAGCACCGGATTAACTAAATTATTATTATTGAATAGATTCTCAAAATTCCAGAACTTCTTAAACAGTTCCACATTACCATCAGGAGCATTTTTGAGCTTTAGTTGAAGCAGTAACTTGCCGTAATTTTCCCGGGTATAAATCGTATGGTTTTGCGGTTTAAGATATTCTGTAATAATTGCAGCAGCCGTCTCACCCCCGAGTTGGGCATCTAAATTAAAAGGCTTTTCCTGCTTCCACCAATCTATGTTTTCTGTTGTGTATCTTCCGATAAGCAATTTTGGTTTTAGAAGCTCAGCGTACAGATTAACCCATCTCTGTAAAAGCTCTTTCTTTCTAATAAGCTTTCTTCCCTTTTTACCCATATCCACAAGGTAACCAAGCTTCTTTAAGTCCCTAATAACCCAGGTAACAGCACCATTGGCGATATTTGCTTTTTCTGCCAATACTCTATAAGGTCTATTTTCCAGACCCGGATTGCAAATTAAAGCATAGATAAGTTGCAAACCGGCTGGTTGAAATGCTCTTATGGGTTTTTCTTTTGCAAAGTCTTCTTTCACCTTATTTCCTTTAATAAAAAGAAACATATTCGGAAGATTTACATATGCATTACCGGCTGTATCCAGAAACTGTAAATCCAATTCTTTCAATCTATCGGCTAATTGCGGTGTAATGTATCTTGTAATCAACAGCTCTTGCTCACCTGCAGTTATTTCCTTTATTTGATGTACTACAGCACCGAGTGTTTGATTTGTTACATTAAGCTTTACTTCTGCATACAGATTTGCTTTAAGCTTTGGAATCCGAATCCTGGCATCGGCAATCCTGTTTCCGGGAAGTTTTACTTCCAATTTCGTTGCGGCAGTTAATCCGGTTAATTCCTCAAACTGCTTCAATGCTTTTTTTAATATTTCCTGCTCTTTTTTTTTCATAATTTTACTTGTACACTATTTTTACTTGTACACTAACTGTGAACATAATGGAATAGTGTACAAATGTCAAGAAAAATCTATTAAAATCTCCACAAAAAAAACTTTTTTAAAAGAGTGGAATTGGTTAGGAAAAATTAGTTTTGTAACTATTTTTAGCTTTGGACAATTTAGAAAAAATTGTATGAATGATTGGCTTAAGTTTTCACTAAAGAAATTGAAGCAGAACCAGGTTTTTATTGAAAGATTCTTCATTAAAAAATTAACATTGGTTTGTAAATGACTTCTTATGAAGTTAATGAGATATGTGCTGATGATTTAAGAAATTACCGGGAAATTTTAACTTAATTTCTTACGATTGAGCCTTACGTCTGCTCTTGCCCTGAGCCGAAAGAGGGACTCGAACCCACAACCTGCGGTTTACGATACCGCTGCTCTACCAATTGAGCTATTTCGGCTTATGGAAAAAGGCGGGCAGATCTACCAGCTGAGCTAAGTTGGCTTAACTAAAACCTAGGTGTTAACCAGAAAAGAAAACTACCTTACTTTCTTTTTATGTCTGTTCTTCCTTAATCTTTTTTTGCGCTTGTGCGTAGACATTTTATGGCGCTTTTTCTTTTTTCCACAGGACATGTAATTCTCCTATTATAATTTTTTAATGTGAATTCAATAAACTTTGTGCTCTTTTACCTACATCAGAATTGGGATTAATCTCTACTGCTTTTCTAAGCCATTCTTTAGAAACATCTAAATTACCGGCGTTTAAATTTACTACTCCTAAGTTAAGATGCCCAATCTGGTGAACCGGGTTATATTCAAGCGCTTTTTCCATCTCCTTAATTGCATTATCAAAATCTGTAAGATTAAAATAGCAAACTCCCATATCAATTCTTGCATCCGGGTTTGAAGGATTAAGCTCCAGGTATTTTTTATAATTTGTAATTGCCTTTTCAAACAATCCTGCATCCTGTTGCAAGTTTGCAAGATTAAGTAACGCAGAAAGATCTGAGGGATTGTTAGAAACTACTTGTTCAAGATTATTAATTTCCGAAAGATAGTTAAGATTGATTCCGGAATTTGAACTTGGTGGTGTATTATTTGTTTGTACCTTAGTTCCATCGAACACCCCGGTAGTAATTAAGATAACGATAGCAAAAATTCCAACTATGGAAATTAACATTAATAATTTTTTAGAACCAAATTCATTCTTTACCTTAATATCTTTTTGATTCTTTTGGTTTTTGATTTTACTTCTTTTTACTTTTTTATGTTTAACCGGCTCAGATGGTTTTTGATAAGGAGATTTACTTTTTTTATTCACCGTTATAGTCTTCTCCTTTTTAATGCCATGCAGCTTAACTCCGCACCCATCACAATTTTTATTTTTTAATGGGTTTTCCTCTCCGCAGTTATCGCACACAATAACACTGGCAGTATAAGTTTCAACTTTCTCTTCTGAAGATTGAGATTGAGTTACCTGTATTCCGCACTCAGGACAGAACTTCATCTCTCTTTCAAATTCATAACCGCAATTAGTACATTGCATTTGCATTAACTGCCAGATCCTTTTTCTTTTTCCATCATACCATGGTTTACAAGTTCTTTAAAATCTTTAGAAAATTTGAAAGTTGGAACGTAGTGTTCGGGCACAAAAACCTGTTCGCCGGTTTTAGGGTTTCTAGCCTGCCGGGCATTCTTTTTCTTAACGCGGTAACTTCCAAAACCACGAATCTCAATCCCTCTTCCTTCCTTCAGAGCTTCAATAACTGTTTTGAAAAATCCTTCAATTATTGCCTCAGTTTCTAATTTGGTTAATCCGGTTCCGGCTGCAACTTTGTCAACTATATCAGCCTTAGTCATAATTTCACCTTTTCAAATTTTATTGAAATTTAATAATACTTTCAAAATTAGCCGGTAAAGTTATCAAACTTTAGCTGTAAAGTCAATAAAAAAAAGAGGTTACAGGTATTAATAATTGCTTTTCTCCAGATAAAATTAGATAAGATTTTTTTATACAATCAATAATTTATTTAATTTGATTTCTCAAAGTGATAAATTTTCTCAGGATGACTTGAATTTATTGCTAAAATGGCTGGTTTTCTTAATTCTTGCAACTGGTACAAAATTTGGAATTCTAACTAACACTTAAAAATAAAGATTACCAACATGGAACTCACTGAAATAATTAGCTCTACAATTTTACTTTTTTCAATCGTAATTATTTTGCTGTTTACCTTTTCATACGTCATTTACAAACTAAAAAACCAAACATGGCTGCAACTCGGTTTCAGCAAAGTTCAGGGAATGCATGCAAAATCGGGACAGGTTAAAGTTGAAGATTTAGGAAAAGATCAATTAAGCAAAACTGTTTTTAACAGTATTGATGACAGGGTGCAGTTTAGTTTACCTAAAGTTACTAACCGTTTCGAAATTGTAAATGAGAGTTTGCAAATAAAAAACAAATCATTGAAAGAATCCATCTTTAATTAACCCGCATCCACTATTTAACATTCCTTCCATTCAATTCTATTAAATTCAGATAAATTCTATTGTAATTTATCTCACACCGGGTTTTAAATACTTTCCTTTTAAATATTTTTTGTTTTACATTAAGCTAAAGCAATATTAAAATGAAAAGAAAAACTCTACATATTAAAAATATGGTATGCAATCGCTGTATAAAAGTAGTTAAAGAAGAAATAAAGAAATTAAATTACGGCATCGAAAACATTGAACTTGGGGAAGTTGTGATAACAAGTGGCAAAGAAAAATTTAACCGGGGAAAAATTAAAAAAGCACTTGAGGAAAACGGGTTCGAATTAATTGACAGCAGGAATGCTAATATTATTGAGCGCATAAAAATATTGATAATCAATTTAATACATCACCAATCGATTGAAAGCCTTCCTGATATTAATCTCAGTAAAGAAATTGTTAATGAAGCCGGCTTGAGTTATCAATACGTGAGTTCCCTGTTTTCTTCGACAGAAGGAATAACAATTGAAAAATTTATCATAAGCCAAAAAATAGAAAAGGTTAAAGAACTGCTGGTTTATGATGAACTAACCCTGAGTGAAATAGCATACAACCTTGGTTACAGCAGTGTCCAGCATCTTTCCAATCAGTTTAAAAAAATAACCGGTTTAACACCGACTTATTTTAAACGATTAAAAGAGAAGAAAAGAAAACCCCTCGATAAAATTAACTGATCTTAAAATTTTGTAATTCTTTCCTGATTTTTTATAACACATCTTCTATATTCAAACTATATTTTTGTAACATCTTTTATAAACTTAAATAAATGAAAACCGGTATGGAAAAAACATTTAAAATAGATGGTATGTCCTGTGGTCACTGCGTTATGGCAGTTGAAACGGAGCTGAATAAACTGGTAATTGAAAAGAATAAAGTTGAAATCGGTTCTGCAAAGGTAAGTTTCGATGCAGAAAAAGTAAGCGAAGAAAATATTAAAGATGCAATTGAAGAAGCCGGATACAAAGTAATCGAAATAAACTAAACTATTGCTTAGATAGATAAGATGGAAAACAAAATTAAAGTTGATAAGATCTCTCTTCCCATTGAGGGAATGACCTGTGCAAGCTGTGTTACGCGCGTTGAAAAATCAATTGCAAAGATTGAAGGTATAACAGATGTGGCAGTAAATCTTGCAACTGAAAAAGCCACCTTCAATATTGATAGGAGTAAAACAGGAATAGATGAAATAATAAAAGCTGTTGAAGAAGCAGGATATAAAATTAATCTTCCATCTTTGGATGAAAATGAAAACTCCTCAAATACAGATGAAGAATCCGAAAAAACTTCGGAATATGATTTAACATTAAAGAAAGATTTTCTTTTCGCTTTAATTCTAACCATCCCTGTTTTCATGCTCAGTATGAGCCAAATGTTTGAAGGAATTAGAGAGCTAATTCCTTTTGCCGATTCCCAGTTAAATAAAATTCTTCTCATCCTAACCACTCCTGTTATTTTTGTTTCGGGCAAAAGATTTTTTAAAATGTTCTGGGATAATTTAAAACACTTTACTGCTGATATGAATTCGCTTGTAGCAGTTGGCACAGGTGCAGCATTTTCATTTAGCGTTTTAATAACTCTCTTCCCCGATCTAATATTAAAGGATGGCGAAATCCCCCACGTTTATTTTGATACAACTGTTGTAATAATAACATTAATTTTAATGGGTAAGTGGCTTGAAGCCAGGGCTAAAACAAAAACGGGCACGGCAGTTAAAAAATTAATTGCCTTAAAACCTAAGACTGCACTAATCAAAACCACTGGTGGAGAGAAAGTTATTAATGTAAACGAATTGAAAACCGGTGATATTGTAATTGTAAAACCTGGTGAAAAAATTCCTGCGGATGGAGAAATAAAATCAGGTTATTCAACAGTTGATGAATCGATGCTTACAGGTGAAAGTTTTCCGGTGGAGAAAACTGCAGGCGGCAAAATATTTGGCGGGACAATAAATAAATCCGGCTCTTTTGAGTTTGAAGTTACTGCAACAGGCAAAGATTCAGTTCTTGGAAAAATAATTACTCTTGTTGAAGAAGCCCAGGGCTCAAAAGCACCGATACAAAAATTAGCTGATAAAGTTGCTGCTGTATTTGTTCCAATCGTTATTGTTGTTGCTGTAATTACATTTATTGTATGGTTTACAGTTGGAGAAGAGGATGCATTTAGAATAGCTCTTATTAATTTTGTTGCGGTACTTATCATTGCTTGCCCGTGCGCTATGGGTTTGGCAACTCCAACTGCTTTAATAGTTGGAATAGGTAAAGGTGCTGAAAACGGAATATTAATTAAAGACGGCGAACATTTAGAATTGGCACACAAAATAAGAACAGTTTTATTCGATAAAACAGGAACGATTACTGAAGGTAAACCATTTGTCAGTAAAGTAATTTCCAACACTTATGATGAAAATGAATTAATAAAACTCGCTGTATCACTTGAAAAAAGATCAGAACATCCCCTGGCTGAGGCAATAGTTAACTATGCTAAATCTAACGCTGTTGCCATAACTGATCCTGATAAATTTGAAAGCACTACGGGTTTTGGATTGACAGGTATAGTTGAAAACAAAAAGATAATCATAGGAAATAAAAATTTTCTTTCTAATTATAATATAACTTCAAATGATTTTGAGAAAAATGCTGACCAACTTTCCTCTGAAGGGAAAACAGTTGTATATGTTGCAATAGATGGGAAATCCTCAGGTATAATTGCAATTGAAGATCCAATTAAAAATACCTCGGCAGAAGCAATTAAAGAATTAAAAAGCTTGAACATAAAAACAATTATGATTACCGGAGATAACAAACGCAGTGCGGAACATATTGCAAAGCAGTTGGAAATAGATGATTTTGAGGCGGAAGTACTGCCTGAAGATAAAGCAAACATTGTTGAGAAATATCAAAAGCAGGGTGAAATAATTGCAATGGTAGGAGACGGTATAAACGATGCGCCAGCACTGGCACAGGCGGATGTAGGGATCGCTGTTGGCACTGGAACTGATGTAGCAATTGAGGCGGGTGATATCGTTTTGATTAAAGGTGATTTAATGGGAGTTGCCAGAGCATTTAAGTTATCCAAAGCAACAATCAGAACAATCAAACAAAATCTTTTCTGGGCTTTTATTTATAATACAGTTGGTATTCCGTTAGCAGCCATTGGCTGGCTTAATCCTATGTTTGCTGCATTGGCGATGGCATTCAGTTCTGTGTCGGTTGTTACAAATTCCCTCAGATTAAAAAAGTTAAAACTTTAAACCCGGTTGGATGATAAAAATAATTTTCAATCTTTAAACTTATTCTATTCAACTGCTTCCAGTTTACAAAGATCAAAAAAAGTTTTTCCTGCAATAATTGGTGTTGTTCCTCCCCTGAATAAAATTTTGATTGAATCACCTGTACTAGTTTGAAACGTATCTATTATCGAATATAAAGTCCAGCTAGTATCTGTAACAGAAATAATATTTCCCTTACTTACTGCACCATCCTTAATAAAAAACAAACCTGCTGTACCTTTTATCTTTTCAAATTTTGCATAAAAAGATAGATTGTAAATATCAAAATTAGTTAATGATTTAACGGTGATAGTTGCCTCACCGCCAAAAGGATTACCGGCTTCCAGTGCTACAGAATAAGTTCCACCATCGGGTGGAGTGTCGGTTATAAAATTTCCTAATGGTGGTTGAGATATAATCCATCCATCGGCAGATGGATTTCCATTTTTCTCAAACGAAGTGTTAACCTGGATTTTATCCTCTTCACCTGGAGAGTTTGTAAGGGTAGAACCTTCATTACAATTCCAGAATAAGAAAAGCGATGAAAGCATTAATAATATAGATTTTTTATTAATCATTGATTATTATCTGTGTAGTTATTCTCAAATTAGATTAAAATCATTTTAAATGATCGAGAATATAACCAGGTACACGAATATCCTTTCCCAACTCCGGATCATTAACAGGAAGATCAAACACCCGGGAAACCGGAATAACCCCCGCCCACACAGGTAACTTATAATCTTCCTCATCATCTTTGGGCGGACCTGATCTTATTTTGGCTGATGCTTCATCGATTGAAATTGATACAACTGCAGATGCATTTAATTCTTCTTCATTAGGCTGGCGAGCATCTTCCCACCTGCCGGGTAAAAGGTGATCAGTAATAGCTTTAAAAGCAGCAATCTTTTCCTGTTTTATCTTTATCTCTTTTCCTTTACCAAACAGTACAACAGAGCGATAATTCATTGAATGATGAAATGCTGACCGGGCAAGTACCAATCCATCTAAGATTGTAATTGCTACACAAAGTTTATTTCCTGCTGCAATCTGTTTAATCATCCTGCTTGATTTAGCTCCGTGAATAATAAGATTATTTCCTGCCCTGGCGTGTATGGCAGGGATTACAAATGGCTGATCATCCTGTACAAAGCTAACATGGCAGTAAAGTGCTTTATCAATTATTTTATTTACGGTTTCTGTATCGTAAAATCCGCGTGACGGGATGCGGTTTAGCTTTGAACGTTTTGCACTTCCATAATTCACATCGAACCTTAGCAAATTTATTTTCAAAAAAAATTATTATATCGTTACACGATTACAGCAATATGTCGGTAAGTTTTAAAGGTAGAGGAAATATTAAAAAATACTACAAACATTTATATACATTCGGTACCGCATTAAGAGTAAGTGTAAATGTTCCAATCTCCTCGCCAGTATCGGTGACGGTCACT
>JAZGGS010000362.1:0-2269 GCA_036480595.1 Ignavibacteriaceae bacterium | reverse complement strand
CTTACCTGTGCACAAGGTAAATATGATAAGTATTGATATACTTGTAAACATTGATGGAACAAATTTGTTCAGTTTTTGGTTAGAGCTTAAAATTATTAGGTGTGAAATGAATAAGTACTTATACTTAGTTTTATAGAAATAAAATAAGTACTTATACTGATTTTTAGTGGGGAAAATCAGTATAATTACTTACGTATACAGGTAATAAGTTGGAGAGAACGTGCACTTGATTTTATATCTGCTGACAATTGCAGAAATTTAATTGTATTTGGACGACTGATCGGCAATCAGGCGGTTTTATAATTTTCTTACTAAGATATGCCTATCTCAGGATCAAGGATCAGTGAATTGATATAACTTCATATATTTCTAAAATTCTTAAGAATCCACTATTTCTTAATTGGTGGTATTCAGAGCCATTTCGTTATAAGTTAAATTCACAATTTTAACCTCTCATATAGTTAAGCTACCGATTATAATATTTGAAATATTTTCAACGAAAAGTAAATTTATCTTTATCAAGAGTTTTTTAGTTATCTCAATTTATTAGCGAAACAAAATATTGTTTATTTTAATCTAACGAGCTGAATCAGTAAATATATAAGGTGTGAACCATGCTAAAATCAATTTTCCTTTTGTTTTCAATCTGTCTCCTCAGTATCTCAGCAACTTTTTCTTACAGTGACACCAGTTCAAGTTACATCCAATATGAGATAGACCTGGCAAATATAGAAGATGATCAATTTCATATAACTCTTTTCCCTGGAAAGCTCAACGCTGAAAACCAATATTTCAACTTTGTAGCTTTTGCTCCCGGAGTTCACCAGGTTCTTAATTATGGTCGGTTTGTCAAATCTTTTATTGCTTACGATGAAAACAATTCCGTAATTAAAACAGAAAAAATATCCCTAAACCAATGGATGATATCAAATCCGGAAAAAGTCCATAGAATCGATTATATAATTGAGGATTCATTTGATGCGGAGGTTGAAGAACATAAAATCTATCCGATGAGTGGCACCGGGATAGAAGAAGACTTTATTATTTTCAATACCTTTGGTGTGCTCGGGTACTTTAGTAATCTGTTAAACCGACCCATCCAACTAAAAATTGATTATGATCCTGATTGGGTTATCGGTTCTTCTCTTGAGAAAAATAATGGTTATTACTATGCCGATTCATATTATCACCTTGCAGATTCCCCAATTTTATTAGGTAACCTTACTTATGCGTCTGCAATGATAGGCGATATTGAAGTAGAAGTATTTGTTTATTCAGAAAATGACACCATAAATGCAGATACGGTTCTTTATTTAGCAGAAGATATATTAAATGCAGCAGTAGAGTTTACTTCGTACGCACCGGTTAATCGATACGCTTTTTTAATGTACTTTTTAGATGACGAAACTTATAAGAGAAATGGATTGCACGGTGGTGGTGCACTTGAACACTCCTACAGCTCAACATATGCTCTTCCGGCAAAGCCTGAATTTTTATTTATGTTAAGAGACGCAATGGCTCACGAATTTATGCACATTTTAACCCCTCTAAATTTGAGGAGTGAAATTATTGCTAATTTCGATTATTCAAAACCAAGCTCGGAAGATATACACGTTTGGCTATATGAAGGTGTTACCGAATGGGTATCAAATATAATGCTGTTAAGAAGTGGAGTGGAAGATCTCGAGTCTCATCTATCTGAAATTTCTAGAAAAATAAATATCTCAGAATCATTTGATTCAACTTATAGCTTGACCCGAATAAGTAAGGAATGGTCTACTGATGAAGGTAACAAACAATATGGAAATATATACTTTCGTGGTGCTGTAACAGCGGAATTGTTGGATATTAGGTTACTCGAGCTCTCAGGCGGAACGAGAGGATTAAGAGAAGTTTACCTTGATTTAATTAAACAGTATGGAAAAGAAAAGCCTTTTGAGAACGAAAAGTTCTTCGATGTTGTAGTGAAAATGACTTACCCTGAAATTGAAGAATTCATAAACAATTATATAAAAGGAACATCTCCCTTACCATATCAGGAGTACTTAGAAAAGCTCGGCATAAAATATATATTCAGCCAACCATCAGAAAATAAAGCACCAATGTTTGGGCTTCATTTAGGATCTTCTGATGGTGAACATTTATCAATAAATGGATTCTCTACAGAACATAAGAACTTTGGACTTAAAGAAGCTGATATAATTCTTAAGGTATTTGGTGAGGATATAACCCTCGAAAATTCTGATGATATAATTGGAAGAAAAAATAA
>JAZGGS010000361.1:0-2529 GCA_036480595.1 Ignavibacteriaceae bacterium | reverse complement strand
AAATAATCTTCATAGTATTACTTCTGCAACTCTTTACATAAAAGGGCAGTGCAAAGCAAATAAAATAAATTAAAAAGCTCCGCCTGTGTTATTAAGCAAGGGTTGGGGAAACGGGAGTAGTTGCTTTAAATATGGAATGAATATTAATGATTATAATCTATGCTGAAAGATTTTTCACCCCATAGACCTTTGAGTGCCCAGCCCAGCCCGGACACCAGGTACGGTGCCAGCGCATTAGCTTTTCAAAGGATGAACCTTTCTTTTTATTAGCATAAGCACATATCCCGCAATGGTGGCATAAACCTGCCCATGATCGCGTTAGTAATCCGAATTGCTCATTTTCTTGCGAATTTTTTTCAATAGATTCCATTTTGTTTTTCTCCGTTTTAGTTAATTAATTACTAATAGATTAAACTCTTCGATTAAAATTTTAATATACTTTACTGAACTCTTCGTATTCACTTTTCAGATCACACGAAAGTTCATTTTGTTCGTTCCGATAGAAACTGCAATTACTCTCGAGTTTTTTCTTTAGCTGAGCTCTTGCACGGTGCAATCTTATTTTTACGGTATCAAGACTGAGATTTAGTATTTCAGCGATCTCCTTATTCTTTAGTGCTTCAAGTTCGCTTAGTATAACAACAGTTCTATAATTTTCCGGCAAGTTTTCAATATAATTCCTGATACATGAATTCATTTCTTTACGTACATATTGCTGATCTGTTGATTCAGCCCTTTCTCCGGTAAACAGGTCTTGATCTTCAGTATCGAGATCATCCTTCTGTACAGGTTCGGATGGGATAACTTCATTCACTTTATATTTAAATGATGGATTTCGCATTCTGTCTACAGCAGTATTGGTTGCTATCCGGTAAATCCACGTAGATAGTTTTGATTCACCCCGAAAGTTTTTTAATCCGCTTTCAACTTTTATAAAAACCTCCTGGGAAAGATCCTCCGCTTCATACTTGCCTGTTAAACGGGTCAAGTATCGTAGTATTTTTGGTTGGTACTCTTTAAATATCTGTTGAAATTTCAATTCATCTGAGTTCATAAATTCCTCGCCCTGAATAATTGATAATTTGGCTTATAATCATGAAGGAATATCCAGACTGCCGGGAAACAATATAAGTAAAATTGCACAAACCGGATATTCCTGATCAAGGTTTTAGCAGAAAATTTTCACGTGCTCAAATCTAACAACAGCCATTTTCAACTTTGGTCTCTGATTTATTCGATTCATTTTGCAGATTATTTTTGACCTCTGTAAAACCGGGGCAATCTGATTTGCTGCTCATATTTTTCATCATTTCCTTCATCATTGAACAGCAATCCTTAGAACCTTTTTCTGAATCTTCACAGAAATTTTTCATCATTTTAAACATTCCCTGTGTCTCTTCGGAAGAAAAATCGCAGCATCCGCTTTGCGATTTCTGTTCTTCATTTGTTTGTTGTGTTTTTTCGTCTTGTTCCATTTTACTTTCTCCTTTTTGGTTTTTAGTGTATCTATTATCGTAGACGGAGTTGGTGAGTAAAAGGATACACCATGTCTGGATTTTACAATTAATTGATAGTATGATTTGATCAGTGGCTCTTTAATCGGATTGAAACACAGATCGATAAGTGTGATGGAACATTCAACTAATCATAAAACCTCTGCCTATGTTATTAAGCAGGGTGTGGGAAAAAATTAAAATTAATTCTATGACATCATGAGATTTACTTGAATGATTTTATTCAATTGTAAACACTTCACTCGCTTGGTGGTTGCTAATAAATTCTTGGCTTACATTTGTATTCGTGCCCGTTCAGTTTTCTATATAATTTCCCATCAAATCAAAAAACTTATAACAATATTTGTTTAATTTTGTGTGTTCAATTTTCTTGTTATACTAACAATTAGTAAGGAGTGCAAATGAAAAAGCTTTCAATACTTTTCTTATGTGCATTAATAATCACTGTCTTTAATTCAAACACTTCAGGACAGGGCAAACCAATCCAGCTTTCACTATTAAACCCAATTCAAATTGTTCCGGAATCCCAATCTATTAGCGGCTTCCGGTTCAATTTTATTTATGGTAAGAATGTAAATGTAACAGGGTTTGATTTAGGCTTAGTTAATCATTCAACTGGAATACAAAAGGGCGTTCAATTTGGAGGTGTTAACTTAACAGACGGTGGGGTTACCGGATGGCAGGTTGGATTTGCAAATATAACTAAGGGGAGTTCAGTTGGTTTACAAATGGGCCCAGTAAACTATCATCAAGGACATTTTAATGGTCTTCAGATCTCAGTTGTGAATTATGCTGCAACATTAAAGGGTTTACAGATTGGATTAATAAACATAATTGGCAAGGGGGGATTCTTACCAGTCTTTCCCCTATTTAATTTTGATTTTGATTAATAATCTAATTTGTGAAATCAAAGTAAGGTTAAGAAAATTTTGTTTTCGCTTGCATTATTTCCGCTGCTAATTTCAATTTCACTATTTCAATGTAGTGGTAAGTTAGCTAATCAAGTAACTTCTCC
>JAZGGS010000360.1:0-5125 GCA_036480595.1 Ignavibacteriaceae bacterium | reverse complement strand
ACAGTTACCCTGTAATTATCAAGTGGCAGTGCAACAATATCTATCTGGTTATCATCTTCGTGATGCATTATTGTCTGATCGATGATAAGATAATCCTTGGGTACAGTTTGCTGTTCGAATCCTGCCTTTTGAAGTGCTTCGCAAAAGAGGAGTGCACTTCCATCACCAACCGGGGGCTCAATTCCAATAACCTCAATAATAATATTATCAATCTGTTGCCCAACAATTGCAGCAAGCACATGCTCAACAGTATGAACTTTAGCATCGCCAATTCCAATAGTGGTTCCGCGGGAAACATCAATAACATTATCTGCAATTGCGGGAATTTCCGGTTTGCCTCCAAGGTCTGCCCGTACGAATTTTATTCCATGATTTTCCGGTGCCGGTTTAAAAGTTAATTTACATTCGGTTCCGGTATGCAAACCGGTTCCATTCATCGAAACTTGTTTTGCAATGGTTCTTTGCAATTCTAGCATAAGTCATCCATGAAATAGTTTAAGGTTTATTATTAAAAATTTATGAGCAAAATAGTATAATGAGTTCTGAAATACAATAAATGAAGGGCAGAAGGCAATTAAAGATTAGCTGATGAAAATATTTTAAGTTTTATTATTAACCTGTTCTTTTAAACTTTTTACTTCCTCCTCAAGCTGCTTTATCCTGTTGGAATAATCGGGTAAGTTTCTTATATGTGCTTCAATCACTTTAGCTGTTCTTAATTCCTTTGCAGGCGAACCGAAATAATAACCCGGCTTTTTAATAGATTTTGAAACACCGGATTGAGCAATCAGCACAGTTTTATCGGCTAATTCAATATGACCAATTACTCCAACCTGACCAGCAAGGATACAGTTCTTTCCAACCTTTGTACTTCCTGCAATACCAACCTGTGAAGCAAGCACTGTGTTTTCTTCAACAATAACGTTGTGAGCAATTTGAACAAGATTATCAATTTTAACTCCCTGTTTAATTAAGGTTGAACCTACAGCTGCCCGGTCTATTGTAACATTTGCACCAATTTCAACATCATCTTCAATTACAACATTGCCTATCTGCGGAACTTTATGATAAACACCTTTTTCATCAGGATTAAATCCAAATCCATCTGAACCGATAACAGCACCGGGATGAGCAATTACTTTTTTGCCAACTTTACAGTTCTCTCTTATACTAACATTCTGAAAAATAATTGAATCGTCTCCAACTTCAGCATTTTCCAGCAAAACAGTATTATGAAAAATCTTAACGTTGTTGCCTATCTTACAGCCGGCTGATATTACTACGTTTTTACCAAGTGCAACGTTATTTCCAATCTTTGCGGTTTCATCAACAAAAGTTGTTTTATCTATTCCTTTAAGTGGAAATTCAGGAGAGAAGTAATGAAGAATTATTTTTGCAAAAGCTTTTTCCGGCTCATCTACTTCTATATAGGTAATATCGTTTCTTGATTTATTAAAATCTGGTTTAACAATAATTGCAGAAGCGTTGGTTTCGGGAAAATATTTTTCGTAAGCATGTAAATAAAGAAATGTGAGCTCTCCTTCTTTAGCATCATCAATCCTGGCAACTGAAGAGATTATAACATTATCGGGACCTGATATTTTCCCGTTGATAAGATCAGCAATTTCCTTTAATGCGATTTTCATATTTATTCTAAGCTTAGTCTTTCTAAAACTCTTGCGGTTAAATCGTATTCTTCTTTTGCATAGAGCATCATTATATCTCCGCTTCTATCAAAAACAAAGTCGAGTTCTTCTTCTTCAGCTATTTCCTGGATTGCAGTAAATATTTTATTCTGAACAGGTTTCATTAATTCATCCTGTTTCAGGAATAACTCTCCGCTGGCTCCAAATTTTTTCTCTCTGTATTGAGCAATTTCTTCCTCGAGTGCAACAAGTTCAGCTTCGGTATCAATTCTGGTTTGCTCCGTCATAATTAATTTTCTTTTCTCATAATCATCATACTTAGTCTTCCAATCAGCTTCAAGCTGCCTTAGTTCATTTTGCCATTCTGAAATCAGCGCATCAAGCTTTTGCCTTGCATCCATCACATCAGGAAGATTATCCATGATAGTATCGGAATCAACGTACCCAATTTTTAATTGTGCAAATCCTGCAGAAGTACAAAAGAAGAGTAAGATTATTAATATAAATGATAGTTTTCTCATAGATGCTCCTGTGAGAAGGAATAAAAAAAATAAAGAGGTTCTTTCAGAAATTTGAAAGAACCTTCTTTTCTATGTTCATAAAAAATTGAGCGCAACTTAAAAAGATTAATTTCCTCTTTTAAGCTTATCCAGTACTTTAAAAGTGATATCAAAAGCAGCATCGGCATACAACAGAATTATGTCGCCACTTTTATCTAAAACGAATTGCATTTCTTCCTCTTTAGCGACCTGCGCTATGGCATCATAAATCTTTTGCTTAACCGGTTCAAATATTTCTTCCTGCTTTAAGAATATTTCGCCACCCTGCTGGTTAAATTTTTGATTTCTGAATTCAAGAATTGTCTGCTCCATTGCAATCAGTTCTTGTTGCTTTACTTGTTTTTGTGCATCGGTCATAGTTCCTGCCTGTTTCTGGTAATCAGCCAAACCTTGTTGATAACCAAGCGACATCGAATCAATTTGTGCCAGCCATAAATTTGTTAACGCGTCAAGGTCACCCTGTGCTTTTATTGATTCGGGAAACTGGGTTAGAATTATCTGCGAATCTACGTATCCGAATTTTTGTGTTTGTGCAAACATTACATTTACAGCAAAAAGCACTAATGAAATAATCAAAAAGCATTTTTTCACTATCTTTTCCTTCAGTTATGAGTATAAATAATTATAATTAAAATCCTTTACCAAATTGAAAATGAAACAGCCATTCAGGATTTCTGCCATCAACAATCTGCCTGTCGAAGCCATATCCAAAATCAAAACCAATTAACCCGATTGGGTTTATAAGCAGCCGCGCGCCAAAACCAACCGATCTCCTCATATCAAAAATATCGGTTTTATTGAAATTTTCAAAAACGTTACCCGCCTCTGCAAATGCAAGCACGTAAATTGGAATTGGCTCCATAGTAACTGCCAGTCTTAATTCCGTTCCTATTTTAGACATCACTCTTCCGCCAATTATCTGTCCGAAGGTATTTCTTGGTCCTACAGTTCTGTCTTCATAACCTCTTAGTGGAACAGTTGCAATTACCAAACCGTTACCACCCATAAAGAAAAACTCAAACGGCTGGATTGGTGTACCTTTTACTATTTCATCTATGTAACCAAAATCAGCAACAGTATAGAGTGCTATCCTGTTACTGTTAAATAATCTTTTGTACCACTCTGCTTTAAAGCCGATCTTTAAGTAATCTACGTCACCAGGAAGGAACGGACCACCGGAAATTTCCATATCAAGTGTAAAAGCAGATCCCTGCGATGGAAAAATAGGATTATCAATATTCCGTCTTGTGAGTGTAACACCCGTAGTAAACTGATTGGTTTTACCCTCAGTGTAGAAGTTTTGTCCCTCAAGTACATTATTGTACTGATACCTGAATCTTCCCTGTACATAGAAGAAATCATCCGGCCATTTTAAACGGCGTCCTACTCTTAATGTTGCGCCGGTTTGTCTCAGGTCATAAACAAACTGTTGTCTTGTATCGAAAAAATCAACACCAACAGAAGTGGGTGTATCGAACAGCCATGGCTCTGTAAAGCCGACTGTAAAAGTCCTATAAACGTTTCCAACACCAAACTGCCAGCTAAAACTAAGAATCTGCCCTCCTCCAAGAGAGAAAGGATTAGTAATTGAAAAATTGGTTAAAGTTACACCAATCGATCCGCTAAAACCGAAGCTGCCACTGTAACCAACAGAGGCATTTAAATAATCGCTGGATTTTTCTTCAACATTAAATGTAACTTCAACCGTACTGTCGCTGGAAAGTTTTGTATCAATTCCACCCGGACCGTACAATTGTTCAATATTAAAGTACTGAAGATTTGCTAACTGCTGCACGCTTCTGAACAGGAGCGCCCTGTTAAAGTAATCACCCGGAATTGTATATAATTCGCGCCGAACAATCTTGCCCATGGTTTTGGTGTTACCCTGGATATTAACTTTAGATATGCGGAACTGGTTTCTTTCTTCCACACGAATATGTAAATCGATTGAATCTTCCGAGGCCCTTAATTCATCTGCCTGCAGGTTAAAAGTAAGATACCCGTTATCAAGATAAAGCGCAGAAACATCAGTCTGAGATTCGTTGCCTCTTAAATTCCCCTGAAACTTCTCGTAGTTGTAGATATCTCCTTTTGCAAAATTTAACCTCTGGTTAAGAATTTCTGATGGGTAAACGGTATTTCCTTCCCAGGTAATATTGCGCACTTTATACTGCGGACCTTCAAAAATATCCAGGATAATTTTAAGATCCTTGTTGTCGTTATAATATTCTAACGAATCTATGATTATCTCGGCATCCCTGTAACCGTTACTTCTGTAGTAATCAATTATAAGTTGCTTATCTTTTTCATAATCGCCCGGGCTAAATTCTGCACTCGACCAGAACTGCCACCAGGAAGCTTCGCTTGTTTCATCCATCTCTCCGGAAAGATCGTCATCATCAAATGCAAGGTTACCTGTAAATTCAATTTTTCTTACAATTACCTCCTCACCTTCTTCAATAAATAATTTAAGCAGTATACGATCTTTAATCCTGGGAATAAGGTTGGTGTATGTTCTATCCCCGGATTCATAAAGCAAATGATGTTCGTCCGATAGGTCACTCTTGTTTTGCCAAATCACATCTATATCTTCATCAATTGTATCGGCGGTAAAAAAAGTAAATTGTTCAGAAGTAATTTTAGCATTAAGAAAACCTTCTTCGGCATAAAGAGCTTTAACACGCTGATTCAATTTCGAAATTTCCTGCGGCGAAAGAACCGTTCCCCGCAAAAATGTAATTATCTCTTCTATATCTTCAATATCAATTTCATCATTACCCTCAATAACAACTCGCTCTAATCTTGGGTATTCAACAACTTTAATAAGAAGAAACACACCGTCGTTTATTTCTTGTTCTTTGATTATCTGAACATCGGAAAAGATATTTAATGCCCAGAGCTGGCGGATTGCGTTTAATG
>JAZGGS010000359.1:0-9154 GCA_036480595.1 Ignavibacteriaceae bacterium | reverse complement strand
TATATTGAATCCGCAGATGTACTGGGATTAAAAGTTGTACCTGCTGAGTTTAGAAATCCACTAAAATTATCCTCAAAAGGGTTAGGAGAATTATTCCTTAAAATTGAAAATGATGTAAGTTCCGGTAAGATATCTGTAGACAAAATTATTGTTGGAATAGGAGGTACAGCAACCATCGATATGGGAATAGGTGCGTGCTCCGCTTTAGGTTTGAAATTGTACGACGAAAATAATAAAGAATTATTACCAGTTCCGAAAAATTTTAACAAGGTTGAAGATATTGAGTGGAATAATAAAACGTTTCCTTTTCAAATAGATTTAATTATTGATGTTGATAATCCGCTGCTTGGTAAAACCGGTGCGGCAACAGTTTTTGGTCATCAAAAAGGAGCAAGCGAGAGTGATACAATAATTCTTGAAAATGGTTTTAATAATATTGTTAACTTGTTACAAAATAATAATATAGTAAGTTCATCTAATCCATTATTTGGTTCCGGGGGCGGAATTCCCTCTTTATTGTATATTCTATTAAATGCTAAGATTAGAAGAGCAAGGGATTTTATTCTGAATGACCTATATATTAGAAATCTAAAGGGGGAAGTGGATATTGTGATAACTGGGGAGGGAGCATTCGATAATCAATCATTAATGGGAAAGGGAGCAGGGATCATACTCCAGGAATTTGAAAAATACAGCAGTAAAATATTTTTACTTTGTGGAATAATTAGAGATGAGGTAAAACAAAAACTGCCTGATAATATTTTACCGATCGAAATAAGCAATTTTTTTCAGAATAATAATGAATCAATCCTGAATATTGAAAGCGGAATTCGGCTGGCTTGCATTAAAATCAAGAATAATCTATAATTATAGACTTTTATAGCTATACTAAAAATTTGTAAATTTATTTTTAATTCGATTAAGTATTTACAAAAGGAAAAACGGGAAAATTAGTGAAACAATACCACGATTTAGTGAAATTGGTAATGGAAAAGGGAAAACACAAAAAAACGAGAACCGGCGTTGATACTATCTCGTATTTTGGTGCGTTTTATAAAGTAGATTTGAGTAAAGGATTTCCACTTTTAACTACAAAAAAAATGCAGTGGAAGTCACTTTTATACGAAGTGTTATGGTATTTATCAGGTGAAAATCATATAAAAAATTTGCGCAAGCATACAAAGATCTGGGATGCATGGGCTGATGAGGATGGGAATCTTGAAACTGCTTACGGTTATTACTGGCGTCATTTCCCCAGTGCTCAAAAAGATAAAGACGGACAATGGCAAGTAAAAGAAGTTGACCAGATTCAATATGTGATTGATGAGATAAAACGAAACCCGAGCAGCAGGCGGTTAGTGGTAACTGCCTGGGAACCAGGAAATGCTATAGCAAGTAAGCTTCCTCCCTGTCACTATTCATTTGTGTTTAACGTTAATAACGGAAAATTAAATTGCCATCTTACGCAGCGTTCAGGCGATATTGCACTTGGAATTCCATTTAATCTTGCTGCATATTCTTTGCTAACGCAGGTTATTGCTCAGCAGGTTGGATTAGAATTAGGAGAGTTTGCACATACTATAATCGATGCACATATTTATGTAGCCGCAGAAGGGAGCGGGACTGAACAATATGATCACCTGGTTGGTTTAAAAGCGCAGCTTAAAAGGGAACCGCTTACTCTTCCTATATTAAATATAAAAAATAAACCACTTGATGAACTTTACTTTGAGGATTTTGAACTGATCAATTACCAGCATCACGATAAGATCACTTTTGAGGTTGCTGTTTGAAAATAATTATTATTTCTGCAGTTGCACAAAATGGTGTGATCGGAAGATCAAACGGCGATATGCCGTGGCATGTTAAAGATGAGTTCCGGCACTTTAAACAGACTACCATCGGTTTTCCAATCCTAATGGGGAGGAAAACCTTTAAAACATTAGATAAACCGTTAAAGGGAAGAGAAAATATTATAATCACAAGAGATGAAAATTATAGATGTAATTTTGAAGAAGTAAAAATTGTCCATTCACTTAAAGAGGGAATTGAATATTGCAAAATCACCAGCCCGGAAAAAATATTCATTATCGGCGGTGGAGAAATTTACAATCAGGCAATTAATATTGCTGATGAGTTGATCATATCTTACATGAAATTTAATGCAGAAGGTGAAATATACTTTCCTGAAATATCTGAAAACGTTTGGAAGGTAGATTCCCGGGATGATGGGGAAAAATTTGAAATTGTTAAATACACAAGGAAAAGATGAGCAATTACAGGATTAAAATATTACCCGAACAGATAGCAAATAAAATTGCAGCCGGTGAAGTCGTTCAGCGACCAGGATCGGTTGTAAAAGAGCTGATTGAAAATTCAATTGATGCAGGCGCAACAAAAATAGAACTGATTGTTAAAAAAGCCGGAAAGAATTTAGTGCAGGTAGTTGATGACGGAATTGGAATGTCTGAAGAAGATCTTCTTCTTTCAGTTCAGAAGCATGCAACAAGTAAAATATACGCTTACGAAGATCTTGAAGCGATTAAAACCCTTGGTTTCAGGGGGGAAGCGCTTAGTTCCATTTCCGCAGTAAGCCAGGTTGAAATAAGAACAGAAACCAGGGATGATGAAATTGGTACAAGCATTAAGTTTGATGAAACGGGTAACCTGGTTAAAGATAAAGGATCGTTTTCAAAAGGAACATCCGTTACTGTTAAAAATCTTTTCTTTAATACTCCTGCCCGCAGGAAGTTTTTGAAAACAGATGCAACCGAGCTTAAACATATAATAGATACCTTCAATAAAAATGCTTTAAGTCATCCTTCAATCCATTTTAAACTCTTCAATGCAGATGAACTGCTTTATGATTATGAGGCGGGAGAATTGGAGGAAAGAATAAAGCAGGTGTTTGCAGATAATATGCTCGACGCGCTTTTACCTGTTAATGAAAAAACAGATTATTTATCCGTCATCGGGTTTATCGGCAAACCGGCGCTGCTTAAAAAAAGTAAGGGTGATCAGTATCTTTTTCTGAACTCAAGATATATTATAAACAAACAGATAAACCATGCTGTTTTTTCTGGCTTCGAACATATACTTGAGAAAGGTGATTATCCTTTTTTCATTCTGTTCCTGGAAATTGATCCGCAAAAAATTGATGTGAATATTCATCCTTCAAAACTTGAAGCAAAGTTCGATGATGAGAAAGATGTGTACAATTTTGTTCTTGCTGTGGTAAGAAAAAGTCTGGGCACGCACGATATAGTACCTTCAATGATTTTTAATGATGAAGAGCTTTCTGAAGAAAAATTAATGGTGAATAAATTTGACCCGGTAAGTAAAAACGATTTTAGCGACAGACCTTTCAAGAGAAATTATAAACCTGACGTTCCACGCTTTTCAGATGAAGATATTGATAAAATATTTGGTAGCATAACTGATGATGTAATTACCAGATCTCCCGGTCAAACGCTCCAGCCGCCGTTTCAGAAGGAAGAAAACAGGGAAGTTTATCATACATTAGCAGAGAGTAAAACCGAAACCGGAAGCGAAGAGTTCCCTTTTATTATTCAACTTCATAATAAGTATATTCTTGCGCAGATAAAATCAGGTTTGATGATTATTGATCAGCATGTAGCCCACGAAAGAATATTGTACGAAAAAGCATTGAACCGGCTGGATGCAGATATTCCATTTTCGCAGCAGCTTCTTTTTTCAAAAAAAATAGAGCTTGATCCAGCACGTTTCGAATTACTTAAAGAACTGCAAAGTCATCTAAATAAGCTAGGCTTTGAATTAAAATTTTCCGGTAAGAAATATGTTGTTATTGAAGGCGTACCTGATGATGTAAAAAGGGGGATTGAAGAAAAAGTTTTGCTGGAAATTCTTGAAGAGTATACTAATAACCAGAGTGAAAAGGATTACAAAGAGAAAGATAATATCGCAAAATCATATTCTTGCAAAACTGCTGTTAAAGCTGGCGATAAACTTAATGAAAAGGAAATGCGGTTATTAATTGATCAGCTTTTTGCAACATCTATGCCGTATGTTTGTCCTCATGGCAGACCTATTGTCGTGAAGATATCTTTGAATGAGTTTGACAGAAGGTTCGGCAGGACTTAACTTTGAATAAACAATAATATTGGAATCAATTTAATAAAGTATTTAAATGATTGATAAAAAATATTTAGAATCCAGGCTTGAGTATAATGATAAGGTGAAAAACGCTAACACAACAGGAATGAAGTTTACAACCGTTAGCGGCGAAGATATTGAAGGATTATACGGACCGGATGATATTGAAAACATTAATTACCTTAGCGAGATAGGATTCCCCGGCGAATATCCTTATACACGCGGCATTCATCCAAACGGTTACAGAGGTAGGATTTGGACGATGCGGCAGTTTGCTGGTTTCGGAACTCCTAAAGATACAAATGAACGGTTTCATTATCTACTCGATCATGGGCAGACAGGTTTATCAGTCGCTTTCGATCTTCCTACTCTTATGGGCTGGGATGCTGATTCTCCAATAAGTAAAGGTGAAGTTGGAATTTGCGGTGTTGCAGTTTCTTCTCTTAAGGATATGGAAATTCTTTTCGATAATATTCCTCTTGATAAAGTTTCTACCTCTATGACAATCAACTCTCCGGCAGCAATGATTTTTGCATTTTACCTTGCAATTGCGGAGACACAGAATGTAGATTTTAAATCTCTTAGAGGAACTTTGCAGAACGATATTCTTAAAGAGTACATTGCACAAAAGGAATATATTTATCCGCCAAAACCTTCAATGCGCATTATTACGGATATGATTGAGTTCTGCACGAATGAAGTTCCACAATGGAATCCGGTTTCTGTTAGCGGGTATCATATACGCGAAGCCGGTTCAACATCAGTGCAGGAACTTGCATACACACTTGCCGATGGTTTTGCATACATAGAAGCTTGTATTGAAAGAGGATTGGATGTAGATGCATTTGCTCCGCGAATTTCATTCTTCTTTAATTCTCATCTCGATTTTTTTGAAGAGATTGCTAAGTTCAGGGCTGCAAGAAAAATATACGCAAAGCGTATGAAAGAAAAATACGGTGCTAAAAATCCGCGTTCCTGGTGGTTAAGATTTCATACCCAAACCGCGGGCTGTACATTAACTGCACAACAGCCGGAAAATAATATAGTAAGAACTGCTTTCCAGGCGCTTGCCGGTGTGCTCGGCGGGACACAATCACTTCATACAAACTCGATGGATGAAACTCTTGCCTTACCAAGCGAGAAGGCAGCAAAAATAGCTCTTAGAACGCAACAGCTAATTGCTTATGAAACAGGAGTTATAAATACAGTCGATCCTTTGGGCGGAAGTTATTTTATCGAAACGCTAACGGATAAAATGGAGAAAGGTGCCAACCGGATTTTCAACCAGGTAGATGCGCTGGGTGGTGTAATTCCTGCAATCGAAACCGGTTATTTCCAGAAGGAAATTGCTAATGCTGCTTACCGCTACCAGCAGGAGCTTGAAAGAAAAGAGAAATTTATTGTCGGCGTAAATGAATTTGTTGAAGATGAAAATAAGATCGAAATACCGCTGCTTACAATTTCTCCCGAAGTTGAAATTGAACAAAAGAAAAGGATGGCTGAATTAAAGCAAAGCCGAAACCAGCAGTCTGTTGAACAGTGTTTAAAAGAAATAAGAGAAGCAGGGGAGAACGGCACAAACCTTATGCCTGTATTTATAAAAGCTGCTCATAATTATGTAACTTTAGGTGAGATGGTTGGCGAACTGAAAGAGATATTCGGTACTTACGAAGAAATAGCAGTTTTCTGATGTTACTCAATTTTCTTAAACTGATCCGTGTTCAGCAGTGGATTAAAAATGTTTTTGTTTTTGTTCCGCTTCTCTTTTCTCATAACCTGTTTGAGAGAGAATATTTCTTAATTACGTTATTTGCTTTCTTTGTCTTTTGCCTTGCCTCAAGCGCCATTTATGTAATAAATGATTTAATAGATATTGAAGCCGATAGGGCTCATCCTTTAAAGAAAAACCGTCCTCTTCCTTCGGGAGCTATATCCAAACCCACATCGGTTATAACTTTTATTGTTATTCTTATCATAATTGGCGTGCTTCTTCCAAATTTTAATTACGATTTTATAATTTGCGTGGCATCGTTTATCATTCTAAATGTTCTTTACACATTTTATTTTAAACATATTGTTGTCCTTGATGTTTTTAGCATTGCAGCCGGTTTTACATTAAGGGTACTTGCAGGTGCTTTTGTTTTAAGCATTCCTATTTCCAGTTGGCTAATATTGACAACAATGTTCATATCACTTTTTCTTGGTGTTATGAAAAGACACTCTGAGCTTACTTTAACACCAGAAGATGAAAACTCATCCAGCAGGAAAGTTCTTGCTAAATATTCGCTTAATTTTGCCGACCAGATGGCTACGGTTGCTGCTGCAGGTGTTATTATCTGTTATGCACTTTATACTGTTGCTGACAGAACTGTTTCTGTTTTTAATACAGAGAACCTGATTTATACAACACCTTTTGTTGTGTTTGGAATTTTCAGGTATATGTATCTTGAATATATGAGCAACGGGGGAGAGAACACTACAAAAATTATTGCCACCGATTCCCCGATGATAGTAACAGTAATTTTATACATCATTACAACAGTTCTAATCATTTATAATATTATATAAAAATGAAGATGAAAATTTTACATCTCATTTTAGTTACCTTAATGTTCATTGCCTGTTCATCTACTAAAACAGGCGAAGATACGCTTCAACTTGATATTGAGGTAAGCGATCTTTATACATGGCTTAACCTTATGCCGGGAAGTCCGGGTAAGTTCCATTTGCTTGGCGAATTGAAAATAACAAATCCGGGTAACGAAGTTATTGAAGAGCTTAAGCTTAATAAAATAATAATCTCTTCTAATAAAGAGTTAGTCTATTCATTTTATCCGTTCTTTAACCTGAAAGATCTATCCGAAGTGAATTCAATTGAACCCGGCGGCAGTAGGGAATATGCTTTTGGAGTTGAATCCGGGTTAAAAGTTGATAAAAGATTAATGGCAAATAATCTTATCGATATAAAAATGAAATTTATCAGCGGCTCAAAATTTTATCAGCTGAATTTAAATGATATAATTGTTGAACAGGCGTATTAATTTATGATTGAGCAATTTATTCTGCTTTTTGTATTACTTATACTTAGCGGGTTTTTTGCAGGAACCGAGCTTGCTTTTATTGTTGCCAATAAACTTAAAATTGAAGTTAAGGCAAGGAAGAAAGAACTTACCGCAAGAAATGCACACTATTTTATTAATCACCCGGAAACTTTTTTCTCAACAATTCTTATTGGCAACAACATTGTTAATGTTGCTCTTGCATCATTAAGTGCAGTTTTTCTTGCTTCATTATTTGGACTAAGCGATTTCAGCATTCTTACTATCTCAACTTTTTTTATTCTTCTGTTCGGAGAAATTATTCCAAAATATTTTTCAAGAGAACTTTCAGACAGGGTTGTGCTTCTATCAGCAATACCGCTAAGAGTTATATCCCTTTTACTTTATCCCTTTGTAAAACTTTCTTCGTTGCTATCAAAAAAGCTAACTCAAACCTCAAATATATCAGCAGATTCTATGAGCCATCTTTTTGATAGGGAAGATGTTAAAGTGTTGGTAAAAGAGAGTGAGAAAGCCGGGGTAGTGGATAAAAAGGAGAGCGATATAATTGGAAAAGTTATTGAACTTGGTGAGCAGCGTGTTTACGAAGCGATGACCCCGCGTACAGATATTATAGGACTGGAAATTTCAGATAACATTGATGATGCAATTTCAACATTTATTGATTCCGGATTTTCTAAACTTACTGTTTACAAAGAAAACCTGGATAATATTAAAGGTATCATTCTTGTAAAAGATATTTTCAAATCGCCTGCTTATATTAAAAGCATTTTAAGAGATGTAAGTTTTATACCGGAAACCAAAAAAAGTTTTGAAGTATTAAACGAATTTCTTGAAAAGAAAATTTCTATTGCAGTAGTTGTTGATGAGCATGGCGGAACTGCAGGCATTGTTACAATGGAAGATATTCTTGAAGAATTATTTGGCGAGATAAAAGATGAATTTGATGTTGAAGAAGAGATATGCAGAAAGATAGCCGATAATACTTACATCGTTAGCGGTAAAGTAGAAATTGATTTGCTGAATGAAAAATATGAGCTTAATATTCCCGAAGGGGATTATGAAACAATTGGCGGGTACATTGTATCAGTGCTTGGCAGTATACCTGCCCAGGGGGAGAAAGTAATGATTGGCAATTTTGAATTTCTCATCGCCCGTGCATCCGCACAAAAAATTGAAGTTGTAAAACTCATCCATCTTCCAGAATAAATTCATTGAAAGTACACCAGGTAATTTTATTTGATGGCGTTTGCAATTTTTGCAACTACTGGGTGAACTTTATAATTGAGAGAGATAAAAATGATTTGTTCAGGTTTGCTGCTCTGCAATCTGAAGCAGGGCAGGAGTTACTGAAAAAGTTTAAACTGAGCAGAACCGATCCGTCTTCATTTTATTACGCCGGGACAAGTTTTGATACTTTTATTTTGATTGATGATGAAATCCACTATACAAAATCAACTGCTGCATTAATGATTGCCGGAAAATTAAAAAGTGTTGTAAAGTTAGTTTATCCTTTCATCTTTCTGCCAAAACCTATCAGAGATTTTTTTTATGATCTGATTGCTAAAAACAGGTATAAGTTTTTTGGAAAGAGAGAAGTCTGCCGAATTCCAACAGAAAAAGAGAGAGGGAAGTTTTTAGATTAGATGTATTATTCTTAAAAATTCACCTAATTGAAGTTAGGTGTTAATAATTGGTTTATTATAAGTTAGTAAATTGTAATCCGGCATCAAGCATAAAGCATCCAATATCAAGCATCCCGTCTCTTTGCCCCTTCGTCTATTTTCCCTTAAATTTGTACCCTTGATTTCAGAAAAGAGTGAGCCGACTAGGTTTGTTAAATTTTACAATTGAAGCAAAAGATAGTAACAGCAAAGCACGGGCGGGATATTTTGAGACCGATCACGGGAAAGTAGAAACTCCTATATTCATGCCGGTTGGCACACAGGGAACTGTAAAAG
>JAZGGS010000358.1:0-5821 GCA_036480595.1 Ignavibacteriaceae bacterium | reverse complement strand
CATTGTCTTCAATATTAAATTCTTTGGGAAAGTCTATCGCTAATGGAAATCCTTTCAGTTCGAGTTGCTTCAGGGCTGAAGTAACTGAAACCAGGTCGTGAGAATCAGAAAAGACTCTTATTTTTATTTCAGTTTCAGACATGTAATATAACTCTCTGTAATAAATAGCTAGTTTTGAAGCACTGCTTTTCTTTCACTTTGCCGCAAGTATGCTCTTTGTAATCCCGTTGTGCTCAATTGTTCTGCAATAAATTGAATTAATTCTTTTGCATATTTACTATAGTTTTTCGATTTCTCGATGTTACCTCTCTGCTTGTAAATTTCTGCAAGTGCCCATAATATTTTCCATGTCAGCTCGGTAATACTTTCATTTTTAACTAAGTCATAAGCTCTTTCAAAGTAGTCAATCGGCGGCAAAAGTTTATCCGATCCATGCCCAAGAGATATTTTGCCTAAAAAATATTCTCTTTCTGCTTCGAATATAATATTTTGTTTGCATATTTCAATTAGTTCTTTACTGTTTATCTCTTCTAAAGAAGTTTCATAATCACCAGCAGAAATAAGTTGTTCAACAAGCAGCAGGACACTCTCTGTATAGTTCAACCGTTCATCTTGCACATTGTAAGTATTAATTATTTTCTTCAATTGTTGAATATTCACATCGCTATTACTACTAACCTGTTCAAGAACCTGCAGGAAGTTAAGATTATTATTATGTTTTGCAGGTAATTCATTTTCGTGAAGAAGTTGTGATAGTTCTTTTACAACTTTGCTAAGATTTTTCTGGTCACCGATACGGAAATAAAACTTGCCCAGGACTAAATATAATTCTGCGAGTTCTTCACTATGGTTTTGTTTTTTAAGAATTCTTGAAGAATGTTCCAGGGAATCGTAAGCATTCTGATATTCACAAATGAGCATATGCATTTCACCTAAATTCGATAAGGCAAGACTTTCATTCAGTTCGTTCCCTAAGCTTAAAAATATTTTATATGCTTTATTAGCTGATGTAATCGCTTCTTCAATTTTCTGTCTACGAAGACGGTTTACCCCCATATTCAAAAGTAGTAATCCCTCCTGCTCAAGGTTTCCAATGGAATTATTAATTTGAGATGCTTTTTGCCAATGTTCTTCTGCTTTATTGTACTCCGCTAAGAGGCCATATATGTTACCAACATTCACTTCCATTCCGGCAATGCGTCTTGGAAGGTTTGCTTTATGGTAACAGTCTGTTGCTTTTGTGAACCATTGCAGGGCAGTTTTAGCATCATTGTTCTGGTATATTTCATACATTCCCAACAAATTATAACATTTGCCTTTTAGCTCGTCAGATAGATCTTTGTGGCTTAAAATTTTCTTGCATTGTACAAGCGCTTCTGTAAATTTATTCTGATCAAAAACTGCGTAAGCCAGTTCTGTTAGTAACTTATGCCTATAAGTACCATCGGTAAGCTTTGGAATTAAATTATTTATAAAATCTTTACCGGCTTCATATTCACCTGCGCCAATTAAAGAACTCCCCTTTATAACTGATAATTTAATCCTTGTTTCAACTTCCAGCTTAGCTTCTTCAATGGTTTGAATAATATTCAAAGCTGATTTGAAATCACTTAACTTATAATTTACTTCACTTAATTTGAACTTAATCCGGTTGTTTTGTGATTGGTTAAAAGGAACATCTAACATAGATTCGAGAATTTTTTTCATGTAGGAAAAAGATGAATGCTTTTCAACATCATTAAGCTCAGACATCAGAACGTCGAAACACATATCAAAGTTTTTACCAAGTTCATATTGTCTTGCTAATTCTGTTTTACTAAACGAAGGAAGGTTTCCGGACAACTTATCAGCCAGCTTACTATGAAAGATTTCCTTTTCCTGCAACTCCGAATAAATATATTTTTTTAACCCATCCGAAGTCATTACAAGTGCCGTTCCGGCGGTGTTCTTCTGAATTATATTAGTTACCTGGAGATTTGTAATTATTTTTAATGTTTCCTGTGCTGAAAGCTTCAACAGTTCAGCAAGCACTCCTTGATCAATTGTTATATCTAGAGCAGCCAAAATATTAACTGCTTGCTGTTCCAGCTCTGCAACCTTTTTTAATCTTAAGTTATATATCTGGGTTTGCGAACCTTTAAGCACCGAGATCTTTTCTTCATCTGATGAAAGCTCAACTCCGCCAGCCCCGAATTCCATAATTCCAAGGAGTCCAAGGTCCTTAATGAATGAGATAATACTGCCCGGAAGCAGATCGGAATATGTAAGAGTAAGTTTGATTAGCTGCTCCTTAGGAAATTCGGCAGAAAAACTTCTCTCTATTAATTCTGATAATTGAACATCAGTAAATGAACCGATTGTAATTTCGCGTACATTATTGAGCCTGGCTGAATTATATTCGCTCTCGGAGGATTCAGATAATATTACTTTAATATTATTAATCTGAAATATTGGAACTAAATCCTTAAACACTTCTGATGAAAATTCATCAAACAGGTTATAGTCATCTATAAGAAAAATAAAATTGTTAGCCGAAGCCAGTTTCGAAACAACTGAAGGGAGCTGGTTAAGTATCTCAGTTTCGGAACTGCTAAGGAGCGATGAAAGATTTTTAGCTTCGCCGGAACCAAGGAACGGATAAATAAATTCAGAGAAAAGTAATTTTCTTATTACATATTTTACAAGATCAATCCCAGACTTGCCCTTAACATTATTAATTAAAATTGAATTTGTATAAGTTTCCTGCAGTTTGTTTATTAATGTAGTTTTTCCAGAACCATCAAATCCTTTCACCACAAAAACTTCGCTGCTTGTTTTATCATTTATGTAAGTGGAAAGGATATTAATCGCATCTCTTCTATTGGTAAAAGTTTTAGCTGGTGCAAAATCCTTAATAACAGATGTGCTTACTTCAAAATTAAGATCATCGATAACTTGCAGTGAATTACTGTACCTTTCTTCCGGGTTTTTGCTTAATAATTTTTTTACAACTCTTATCAATTCTTCGGAATATTTATCAGACGGCGGAAATTCAAATTCATCTTCAATCTGTGCTTTATAAATTTCAATTCCCTCAGATGACTTAAAGGGAAAGCTATTATAAATTATTTTGTATAAAAGCATTCCTAATGAATAGAGGTCTACAGATTGGTTATGCTTTTCCTTTTTTAAAAGCTCCGGAGCTATATACTGGGCAGTACCGGTAATGCTGTAATCAGTTTCGGAAGGCTCATATACAGCAAGACCCAGGTCAATCAATTTAATAAACGGTTTATCACCTTTTGAAGAAACCAGGATGTTTTCAGGTTTTAAATCATAATAAATATAGTTTGATAAATGCAGGTAAGATAATACCGAGCAAATCTGTTTTATTATTTCTTTTAAATTCAACTCATCATTAATGAATGATGAGTTTAGTAATTCCTGCGATTCAAAATATTCTAAAGTTATAAAAGGAGAGCCGGTTGAAATATTTTCTTTATCATCAACCTGTACTACAGTTCCAATTTCGTTTGCACGTAAAATATTTGGATGATCAAGTTTTTGAAGAGTAAAAAATTCATTTCTAAAATTTTCCTTTTCAACTTTAGCGGCTTTCGGCGGCAGTATTTTAATAGCAATTAAAGAATCAGGAAATTCAATATCTCCACTAAGGTAAACCGAGCTTCTTCCTTCACCTATTTTTTTTATTATTTCGAATCGTTGATTTATCACAAACTTTTTCTCGGATTATAAATTTTATTCAATCTTCTCCCCGCAACGTTAACAGAAAGCAGCGTTAAAATTAAACTGAGACCTGGAAATATAATCATCCACCATGCTTTCATTATGTATTCCTGCCCTGAGCTTATCATTGCTCCCCACGAAGGATAACTTGTTCCTGTTCCCAAACCTAAATAACTTAAAGCAGATTCTGCAAGCACTACATTGCTGAATTGAAGAACCAGTGTCACAATTACCGGGGTAATAATAACAGGTAAAATTTCTTTTAACAATAATTGTTTTTTACTTAACCCGATCAATCCGGCAGTTATTAAATAATCTTTCTGTTTAATTGCAAGAACTTCACTCTTCACTATTTTGAATAAACTCATCCAGCTGGAAACACCAAGCACAACAATTACCGAAAGGAGTGAACTTCCGAATAAAGCAAGCACTAATATTACAAGGTAAATTACAGGGAATGCTAGAAATAGTTCAGTTAATCTGCTAAGAAGAATATCAATTATTCCCCCACGGTAACCGGCAATAAATCCTAATGTAAGTCCTATAAACAAAGATAAGATCACCGATCCGATTCCAACTAACAGCGAAATACGGGAACCAAAAACCAATCTTGCAAATATATCTCTTCCAAACTCATCTGTGCCCAGAAGAAATGTTTTTTCTGTTATAAGAGGTTCATTGTTTTTATATACCACCTTTTCTTTGGATAACTCTGTCTTTTTATTTTTTTGATAGTAATAAATTTTATCCGCAACATTTATGCTGTCAATAAAAATAATACTTTCATCGTAAGATAACCTTAGTACCTTGTTTTTTAATTGATTAAATCCCTGCAAAGGTGAACTATCAACATTATTTTTTTGTTTTAGATGAAGCTGCTTAACGTGTGTAAGAGGTAACAACAGTTTTGTAACACTAAGATTTTTTTGAAACTCCGGATTCTCATTAGCAACTAATGGTGCCATTAAAAAAATTGCTAACAATAAGATGAGGACAGCATAAGCAAAATTTAGTTGCGTTTTAAGAAAAAGCAGTTTTTTTCTGAAGATGAAAATTACAACCGGTAATATGATAAAAAGTTTAATTGAAAGGAGTCCGTCAATCAACCTGAAATCAAGGATTTCGATAGCAGATCCAAAATCTGAAAAGAAAAACACAGCATAGCTGTACCATAAATGCAATAAATTGACTATGGCTTCAAACCTGGCTGCAAGTAATACAATCCAGATAAACAAAATCCAATGCCATATTCTAATCTTCATTTTTAGTTTACAAGTTCCTTTATCATTCTCTTATCAATTTTTATTTTAACCAAGTCTGCAACAAAATTTGTTATAATCATCAAAACTCCTGCAACAAACGAGCAGCCAATAATAAGCGGGTAATCTCTTGCTAGGATTGAATCGATTGTAAGCCTGCCCATACCGGGTAAACTAAAGATCACTTCAGTAATTAGCGCACCACCAAACAAAATACCTAATTCAATTCCGGCTACTGATATTAAAGGTCTCAGCGCATTAGGTATAACATGCTTTCTTAAAATCTCGCTCTCACTGTTTCCGTTTGCTCTTAGTTGCAAAATATATGTTTGATGATAAACTTCTTCTAAATTTTCTTTAAGATACTTATAAAAAAGTGCTGTGCCTGCTAATGACAAGGTTAATAATGGCAGAATAAGATGGTGTACTTTATCAGCAATTCTCGACGTAAAAGAGAGCGAATCACTATCAAGAGATTCCAACCCGGAAATGGGAAATAGATTTAACTGCACTGAAAAGAAATAGATTAATAACACACCAAGTACAAAAGCCGGGATTGAATAAACGACCAACGAAATTCCGGAAATGGCTTTATCCAGAACCCGATTTTTTTTCTTTACTACCCAAAGTGCAAGAAACAAACTCGATGCTATCTGAATTATAAAACTAACTGCCGCAAAAATTAATGTGAACTGTAGAAACAGCCAGATGACTGATAGCACAGGCATATGGTAGTTATAAGATGTTCCAAGATCTCCTTTAAAAAGATTTCCAACAAAACTAAAATATTGCTCTGCAATCGGTTTATTTAGATTAAAAGATTCGGAAATTTTTTC
>JAZGGS010000357.1:0-7594 GCA_036480595.1 Ignavibacteriaceae bacterium | reverse complement strand
ACATTTGCAGGTGCTTTCCAAACACCCCTGTTGCTGTCCACGGCAGCATAAACTCCAACGACTGCACCGCTTGGCGGCAGGATGGTTAATTCTTTTCCGACTTCCGTGAGAATGTTTTTAAATAGAGAGAACTGGGATTTAAGTGAACTTTCATTATTCTCAACGAATGTTTTAGCAGCCGCGAGAATTGTTTCTACCGAAGTGTTTACATTATCCATTATACTGTATACAGCCGTTTCTGCATCTCTCATATTTTCGATAAATTCCTTTGGACCCGCTGGTGTACTGTTTTTGTATATAGTATTATCTGCGGTTACTGATGTAAAAGCCGTACCCCATTCTGATGCTGTCCACGTATACGCTTTGTAAATCTCTTTAATTACCGCTGCGGTACCCCCTATATGAGCTATTGGATCTTCGTTGTAACTGTTCAGAGTATTCATTGTATCTTTTAATGAACCGGTAATTAAGTCGCAGATAGAGTTAACAACTAGCTTTTTTGATTTTTCCGACAGACTGAAATTTGCCTGTGCCCATTCATCTACAAGTCCATCAACTGCATCGTAAATAAATGTAAACAAAGCTTTGAATTCATTTCGCACCGTATTGGAATTTGCTGCGAGGATTGAAGTTTGCGCCAGTGCCGTATTAACTGCTGTTTTGAATACCAATCTTTTTTCAAGATAACCATCCAGAAGGCTTGCAATACTTTCAGTATCGAGGTATTTTTTAAGGCTTCCGTTATCTGTTTTTTCACCATTGATTATTTTATTATCCAGCACAGCCAGGTCGAGTGTTTCAATTATTGATATTATATCATTATCAGTGGTTAATTTTTTCAGTTCAATTGGGTTTCCGGATTTTTTTAGCTTACCTTTTAAATCGGAATACTTAACGTCTTTCGTTAAATTAGTTTTAAGATAAGGCGTATAAGCTGCTCCATATTTCAGGTAATTAATTCCAACTTTATCTCTAAAGTCGTCTATCCCTTTCTGCCAATCAGTTTTTCCAGTCGAATCTTTAGGTTCGAGGAGATCGCAGACAGTAAACCTATCTTGAAGTGTATTGCACTGATCGATAGCTTGTTTCTGAACTTCGTATAGATCATCACCAAGTTTGATTGCATCCTGGAATAGAATAAGAGTTGGTTCGTCCTGTTTTTTTAATTTAGCCAGGCCTTTTAAAAAGTCCTGCTTGCTCGGAGTAACGTCGTACGAACCTATTGAAATAATATAACACTTTCCCCCGCCGTTATTAAAAAACATTCTTAGAGAGTCATACATATAAAATGTTGAGTCTATTTCAGTCTTTTTTACAGAGTTATCGGAATTTAATTCTACTTCTTTTACATTGACCGGGGGAGCGCCTCCGAATATTTCTTTATACTCAGCCAATGAAGTAACTTTGGTTGGTATTAGTTTTACCTGTTCAACTCCGTTTTTAAGGGCTTTTTCTGTGTACCCTATAAAAGCCGGAATTGCTGTTTCCACTTCCGCTACAGATGGCGGAAAGATTGATATTTCTTCGACGTAAACGTCGGGTGTTTTATAAGTTGCCATAAGCTTTTCTCCTTATTTTGTTATACATAGATAAATATTTCAGAAAAAACTTTGTTGTTGTTTAAGTCGGGTTTTATGTTTCTATAAGAAGCATTAGGAAGATTATCAATTTCAAAAATTCCAGTTCCGTTTGTTTTTTTAAGCTGGATTCCCTGTATTGTTGTATCGCTAAACTCAATTTCGCTGCTGGAGATAAACGGCACAGCTCGATTTCCATCCGATAAAGTAACGGCAGGTTGTTTTGTAAAAGAGTTCGAAGAATCCGGATAACTTAGTGAAAGGTCATCTGGATTGATTGTGTTTTTGAATTTCAGGACTACTAAATACTTCCATATGGTTTTTCGCCTTTTGAAATTGATAAAATACTTTTTCTCAGATATGTTTCCATTTGCATCGGAAAGCCGATATGCCGGCGGAACTGAATCTGAACAATAAAGATCAATAATTCCAAAAATATTTTTACCGGATAGAGAATCATCAGCATAAAAGTCCAGTTTTAAAGAACCATCAACAAACAGTTTGTATCTTCCCGGCGGATAAGGGGTGACATCCACGAAATAAGACAGTTCATTGTTTACTATTCTAACAACTTTATCAGTAATTGTTTTGTTTTCAAAGTCTTTTAATTGAATGAGGACGGTTGGATTTGAAGAAACCTGGATGTAATAAAATTTCTTAGGCTTTAGAATTATCAAATCATTATCACTGACAAATTTTTCAGAAGTCTCGGTAGAAAGAAGTAATTCGGAGTTTTGAACATTATTATTAAGGTTCGAAAAATGATAAATACTTTGTGGTGTTGAATCTAAAGCAAGATTAGTAAAGTTCTTGAAAAATGGATTATTTGAAAAAATGACAAATGAAAATTTTGCTCCATTGTCTAACTCCACTACCGGAGTTCCGGCAGAAAGATTGGCAAGCTCAATAAGTGATATAAAACCTGATTTAATTTCCCGAAAAACAACCCTGTAGTTCTTCAATAGCCTGCTGCATCCCGGAGAAGGCTCTACTTTGAAATCTTTGGAAATACTATTCAAATAAAAATTATGAGAGAATTTTACTTCAAATAATTTTTCAAAAATGATATCCATATATCACAACTCTTTGTCTGAAATGTGAATTTTCTTGATCGGCTTCTGTTCAGCTGATTTAATAGCTTCCTGAATAGTAATTAGCCTTACCCTATAAAGAACCGACGGTATATATTTTGCCCCGAGAGCACCCCACAAATGATTTTGTTGTTCGAAATTAAGAGTGTGCAATTCAACTATTAATTTTTCAATTGATGGGTCCATTCCAGGAACTTTTTCTTTAGTGAATACATTATTCGCCTGGAAACATCTGACAACAGCGGAAAGATATTGAAGTGCCTTATTATAATCTTTATAATTTACCGAAAATAGAATAAACAGATTAAGTTTAATTTCAGGATTTACTTGAGAAACATTGCCGTTAGGTGAAATTGAAACTGTATTCTGTGATTTTAAAGTTCTTTCCTCTTCCACATTAACCAAAGTAATTGCGATAGATTTATCCTGTAAGGCTAAAGTGCCATCCGGTTTTACAACATGAGATAAAACAATTAAATCTTCGCTCGTAGAATTAAGCTCGGGTAATAGTTTTAAGTAATTCCCCAGTGCTCCTTTAATAACTTCTAATCCTTTATCAATCATTTAAATTTTAAATAATAGTAGTGTAAGTGATCAGATTTATCCGGGTTATGGTTAATATTAAATAAATCATAACAAAACTTTCCCTCTTCATCATAATATTATTTAATAATACCTTTGTTTTTCAGTTCGATAATATTTTCAATTTCTTTTCAGACAAAGCTTTTATTAAATATTATCTTAGTTTTTACACACTCCGTCTTCTTCGTTTCCTCAAACGACTCTGTATGGGAGGTTATTAAAAAAATATTTAGTTTAATAAAGCTATATTTGTACGATTAATATCAAATGCTGCTGCTCTATTAATGAAGTTAACATTCAAAATAATGCGATCTCGTCCTTTGATCCTGGAAATTACTCCTTCCAATCCTCTCATAGGCCCTATTTCAATTCTAGCCCTTCTACCCTCGATATTTAATTCACAAGGAATTAAATTAATTTCACAACTTTCAGCGATATATATTTTCTCAAGATCTTCTATTAATTCAAATTGATTTGAAACCTTGAGTATTTTCGAAATGTGATGAGTTAATAGTAATTCATATCGTTCTTTTTCATCTGTCAAAACAAATAAATATCCTGCGAATAACGGTAAAGTAGTTTGTACCTTTTTCCTTCCATATATTTTTATTCTTGATTCTAACGGGAGATAGTATTTTATTCCTACATTATTACAATAATGAGCGACTTTTTTCTCTCTTCTGGATTTAGTATGGATTACCATCAAATTTTTATTTTCAATATTTGGCTTATGAACCAGTTCTGATATATTTAAATTTGTAAGCATTCTCTATTATTAGAATTTGTGGTTAAAGTAAAATCTTAATTACTTAATGGTTTAACTAATTTATAATACCGTTTTCCATTTTGATGTTGATATTCAGTTATTATTTCTTTTAAGATAAGATCAGACACGGTTTTAATTATATTCTCAGATAATTTTTTCATCTCTTTTTCATAAATGGCTAAAACTAGACCATTTAAATCATCACCCTCCGTCTCTTTAACATTCAAATGCTCAATAATTCTTTGCGAAAGATATATTTTATTGTCAGACATCAATTTATTATTCGTCACTAATAAACTTATGCAACGATTATACCGGTTTATTATTACTTTACTAATTTGTTATTATTGCTGTTGATAGAGAGAACTGTTTATAAACTACTTTATTCCAGATTGTAGGAACAAGACCACAGAGAAAATTCAAGGTTAATCCGGTATATCTTATTTTTGAACAGATTAGATAATTACTTGGATCTTATATTGGTAAATTTTAAAGCAAAACAATGTCTTTAGATTTTATTAGTAGGATAATTCTGTTAAAGCGATGGTGAGGCAAATAACTCACAGCAAGTCGAGTGAAACTCACACTCACTACAAGTTAGGTGAAGGGTTGGTTAGACAATGAAATTATTTATTCAAGCGGTAGGAATTCGGTTCAATCTTGTATTTACTAATTAGCCTGTAAAATTCCCTTCTATCTTTTTTTGCAAATCCTGAAGCTTTACTTACATTGCCATTAAACATTTTTAAAACTGATTTTAAATACTTCCGTTCAAATTCATCAATATTTTTATTTTTCGCTTTTTGAAATGATTCCAGTTTAAACCCGCTATCCCCGTTATTCTTTGAGAAATTTAAGTTGTCTAGTTCTATCCAATTATTTGAACTAAGTATTACAGCCTCTTGAAGCATATTTTCCATTTCTCTGATGTTACCAGGCCAGGAGTAATATGTTAAATACATCACAGCCTCTGGTGTGATGCCAATAATTTTCTTCGAGTATAGTTTTGAAAATTTTTCAACAATATGTCTAGCTAATAATGGAATATCTTCTTTTCTATTTCGTAAAGGAGATACTTCAATATTTACTACAGACAACCTATAAAACAAATCATCACGAAATTCACCGGTTTTAACCAGGTTATTTAAATCTTTATTAGCTGCAGCTATAATTCTTACATCAGACGAAACAGATATACTTTGACCAAGAGGTTTATATTTTTTTTCCTCAATAAATCTTAAAAGTTTTACCTGTGAATGAATAGGTAAAGATTCAATTTCATCAAAGAATAAAGTGCCTTTATTTGCAGCCTGAACTACACCCTTTTCAGTTGTATCAGCGTGAGTATAAGCTCCTTTTTTGTGTCCGAAAAGTTCATTCTCAAATAGTTCAGTGGGAATTGCTCCGCAGTTTATAGCTATAAAAGGTCCTGTGGATCGATTACTTAAATAGTGAATTAGTTTTGCAGACAACTCCTTACCTGATCCAGTCTCTCCTTGCAATAAAACTGTTACATCGTAGTGTGCAATTTTTAAAATTTTACTTTTAATGTTTAAAGATGATACTGATTGACCAACAAATAGATCAGCTAATGATTTTTCTTTTAATACCAACTCTATTGATTCAGCTTCTTCTTTTTTAAAATTCTTTAGATGCCAAAAAATAAATAACTGAATGTCGGAAGCACTGATAGGAGTGGGAATGAAATCCCATGCGATTTGCTTGCATTTTAAACAATGCTTACATTCACTTCGCGTATTTATAACACATAAAATTGGTATTGGGGGAAAATTGTTGAATAGATCTTGGAATTTCCATATAGGAAAGTTCGTACCGTTACAATTATCCAATAGAATCAAAACCAAGTTAGGTATGCGCCCATATTGATATGAATTGAAATCATTTCCATCTAATAAGTAATAATCAATACCCTCAAGTGAAATAATCGAATTAACGATTTGATTCTCTATGTGTGATTTTAGAGGATTAATGATTAGGACAAGGGGTTTATTCATCTTGATTCTTCGCAATAAAAAATTAAATATTATAATAAATAAAAAAAAAATAGGGAAACCACATAGTAACTATGTAACATTGGCTTGCACATATGTAACATGTTGCCATTAACGTTAAAATTCTATTTGTTTTCCCATGATTTTTTATCGGAAGAGATAAACTGAAATGATCTTATATCCCTAAATCACTTGGTGGATAACGATAGTTTTCTTTGCAGTTACAAATATTAATGAGCCCATAAACTGACTGGAGGAATCTCCTGTTTATTTCCATCACAAGCAATATTCATCCCCTCAGGTATATGTCCAACAATTCTAAAACCGCAATTTTCAAGGTCAAGAAAAATAAACTTGCTGATTGACAGCTAATTTAAGTCTGTTAAAGAGTAAAGGAACTTTCCTAGACTTCTAAATTAGAAAATTCAATAAAATTGATGGCAATGAGTCACGGCTGAGGTATGATCGGCAGTTATTCTTTCCACAAAGATTTGAAATCAGATTTTTACTGAACATCCGATTAAAAAATAAAGATTTTATATTATTTCAAGGAGGATTCGATTCCCGGCTGGTCAGCAAGAAAGAGGCGAGTAATCAGAGATCGGCAGTGAACGGACAATCGAATTCCAGGAGTGAAATAGGATTTAAAGTACTTTGGGGAGTTAGATGGAGACTTTTTGGAGAGGTCGGTATAATAAGTTTTGATTTAAACTTATAAATAAATGATATAGAGAAGAGCGGAGAATCCCTGACTGTCCGCTCCTTTACGTTTCAACCTACAAGAGCTATGATGAGCTAACCAGTTTTTGCTTTACAATAAGCAATCAGGAAGAACATTGTTTTCGTAAAAGATTAATCTTTAGGAAACAAATATTCCATTAAAAGTTTATCCCTGTAGTATATATCGTCTCTAAAGTTTATTGCTCCGTTATTATCTACCCATGCAGTGAAATAATCTATGAAGAGAGGAATCTTTTTTTCCAGTATAATTTCGGTGGTCTTATCTTCCGTTGAATATTTTATATTTCTAAGCGAGCTTCTTTTTTGATAGTATTCATTTATTTTTGATTTATCATCTACCTGCTGCCCTATTTCAATTTTCAGGTAATCAATGTTCCACTTAGAATCATCCTTGATAATAAATTCTGCAAGCTGTAAAGGTTTCTCAACACGTACGCAGCCATGACTTATTGCCCTGTTAGAATAATTGAATGGTCTTCTTGAAGGAGTATCGTGAAGATAAATTCCGAACCGATTGTTAAACATAAACTTGATCTTTCCTAATGCATTACCGGGTCCAGAGTCCTGTACAATTCTGTATGGAATTGTATCGGCAGAGAACATACTTATATTAACTTCATCCAGATTTAATTCGACACTATCCTGATATACTTTGAAATTCTCTCTCTCCAGGTAACTTGAATCTTCATTAACTTTTCTTAAAATCTCTTCTCTTATTATGCTTTCTGGCACATTCCAGGTGGGATTAAGAACCAGGTATGAAATCTCTCCGTACATATTAGGTGTTTCCCAATCATCAGGTTTATTTTCCCGGAGCTTTGTTCT